>NZ_QKVN01000067.1:0-11224 GCF_003231195.1 Acinetobacter sp. WCHAc060042 | reverse complement strand
AGCATTTAGATTTTTATTAATTTCATTGATTTGTCGAGTTGTAACTTTTTCACTTAAAATATCATTTAAGCTTTCACCCATTAAGACTTGAATCTCATTGGTCTCTAATTTTGTAAATATTTCTGGATCAAGTTCTCGTGGAATATAAATATATTCAATTAATTTTTTAATAACATCTAAGATCGGTCTAAATCCATTCAACTCATCTGCATTCAGGTTATTCTTATCGTCTTCAATCGTGCTATCAAGTAGCTTTGTAACTAGAACTCGTGTATTGAAAATAGAGAGAGATATATTGCCATTATAGTCTTCTCCTATAGGAAGCAAAAAATAATCCCCGACATCCAAATTACGTATTATATTTGCACGATGATCAATAAATCTTTTTAAATGTGACTTTGTAGATGGACCAGCAGCATCTTCTGAAATACCTAAAGCTAGATCACTTAATATAGATGCTTTTTGGAAATCATCAGAGCCTTCCTCAAAAACATCTTTTTTAACTAAAAATACTGGAACAATTTGAGGCTTAGTAACGGTTATGCCACTCTTCTTTGTGGAAGTATGTAAGTTCCATTCTTTTCCATTAAAAAAACAATCCAATGCTTCTAAAACAGAACTTTTGCCTATCCCATTTTCGCCAACAAGACCACAAAATCTGTCCTCATCTGTAATAGGGATATAGTTAATGCCTTGATATGTTTTAAAGTATCGAAGAAAGATTCCTACTATCATTGAGACTTATCTCCAGTAATGTCCTTCACATTCGCCAACAAGTCCCCAAACTTGCCATAGTTCACTTTCACCCCATCATCTAGATCCAGTGAAATACGCTGATCGGCATAATGGCGCAGTTTTTCCTCAAAACTACTCAGTTCAGCCTGTTGTTTATGTAAGTTCTGTAATTCTTTCTCTTTACGTTTAATTTCAGCAGCTGAATCACTGTTTTCTATTTCACTTTCTAAAGAATTGGCCATAGCGGACATTTTGGAAATCAGTGGCATCACGTATTCAGTACGCATACGTGCCAAGGTGCTTTCGTTATAGCGGTGCAAGTACACCAATGCCTGGAAAGCCCCCTGTTTACCACTGCTAAATAACCAGTAGATCGGGCGCTTTTTATAGGCCTGCATGTGGTCTTTATAGAACTTGCTGGCTAAGTAACGGCGAATGGTATCTTCAGCTGTTTCATTGGCTTTTTTATCCAAGCTTTCTGCCAGCCACAGCATATTGGCATCTAATGTGTCTTTACCCCAAACGGCGGTTAAAAACTCTCGAATACGGTGTGTGGCATCATCTTCAAACCAGTGCATTTCGGTCAATGGAATAATACCGTCAGCATCGGCTGGGAATTTTTGATAACGACTGGCATCAAAGTCTTGATTGCCTGCGTGGGCATAGATCAAGCCCGGTTCATCCAGGCTATAACGTCCCATCATGCAGCCAAGTGCATAAGAGACTAAACGCTGGCTGTCTTTTTCACGGTCGGCTCGGGTGAGCGTGATTTGTTCATCTGGAACTTCTGGCGTCAGTTCATCCTGTAAACCATAAGCCTCAATGAAGAGTTTATTATTTTCTTCTTCCAAACCTTTCATTTCAGCCACGGCGTCAGTATTTTGCTGCTGCCATGTGTTAAAGGCCTGTTCTAGATTTGGTTGCTGGGTACGAATAATTGGATTTTCAGTAAAGTCCCAGGAAATTTCGTAGGAGTCCCAATCTATTTTAGCTTGAGCTATAAGTGATTTAACCTGTTGAGATATTTCATCTTTGGAATCTAGTAGAGCATGGCTAAAAGGCAAACTTGCAATATGTCCAGCCTCATAATTAACAGTTGGAGAAATAGCTTCAATAACATTTTTACAGATAGGTGAATTAACAAAACCTAAACATGTATACAAGGCTTCATTATTTTCAAAAAAAATACAGCATCCTGCTACATCAAATATAAATCCATTAGGGAAATATCTGAACGATATATCACCTGAAGATATTTTAGACCAACTAACAGACGGCTTAAAATACTCAGTCATACTTTTAATTGTTCGAGTAGGTGAACCATACAAACTAGCTGCATAACCAATAACTTCCTCACCACTATTTTTCCATTTAATTACATAATCTTGATTTCCATACCATTTTCTATATCCACCACCTTTGTTATATGGAACCCATGTTGGATTTAAATCTTTTGCATCTTGAGAAGAGGAACAATTTGAAATCAAATCTAATCGATTAACTTCATACCACATTCTTAAAAATCGATTATTATCACTAGTAGCCATACCTTGACGGGTATCACCTTCTTTTTTAAGTATTGGAAATTTTTTAAATGTACCTCTTATTTTGTCTTTAACCCAGTAGGCTACAGGACTACCTGGAATTTTCTTAAAATCATCCTGAACAGTTGAATCAAAGCGATTTAGCCCTGCTTTTAATTCAATCTCTTTTTTATTCTGTTCGGTATTTACAAGACGAAAGAATACGGGCTTAAATCCCTCTAAATGCTTTCCTTGCATCACAAAAGCTGTTGTTTGTACGACTTCCCCTGATATTTCAGGAAATGCTCGTGCACCTAAATGTGCCATGGTTTGAATCGTACGATCTTGTAATAACTTTTCACGCATCGCTTCATACGAAGACAAGAACATCCAGCTTTGCATGGTTACCATGCTATTAAAGCCACTGTCCTTACACCAATCGAAACCACGTTCAATAAACATGGCAAATAGATCTGACTTGCTGTTAGGGAATGTCTTTTTCGCAAAACCCTTCAGTGCTATATTCATGCCTTTTCCACCCATATACGGCGGATTCGCAATCACAGCATCATATTGTTTAGCCAGTAATTTAGTTTGCTGGACTAGAGGTAACAGCTCCTGTGCTGACTGCTGTGCAAAAATATCTCCTGACGCTAATGCTGTATTCAGCTTGCTTTCTAAATCAGGCAGCTTTTTAGCGAATGCTGCAGGGATTTGAATCAAAGAACCAAAGGTTGAAGAGTATTCAAATAGGTCCAACAGTTCTTTTAAATCGGTCTGTGCAATACCAATACTTGCTAAATCTTGACTGAATGCATCTAAACGCTCAGGCTGACTATCTTGCAGTGCAATAATATTCAGCTTCGGTGGATTGCTAAATAAACGGCGGTCATCCTCACGCGCTTTCATCAATAACGCAAAACTGGCCAACTGTGCCGCACGGGTATCAATATCAATGCCGTACAGGTTGTTTTCCAGAATCAAACGCGGAATGTCACGGCTACGGTAACCACGTTCTAAGTAAATCGCTTTTAAGCAGTCATAAGCTTCCACCAGAATATGCCCCGAACCACAGGCCGGATCCAGCACCGTAATGCTTTCAGGATTTAAAGTATCGCCATCTTCACTGATCCGTACATTAATCAGCTGTTTTAACTGGGCATTGACTTCATCAGTTTGTTCCGCTGGCTGAATGTAATATTCCCACTCACTAGCAAGCGTACTATCAGGCTGTGCCATCATCCATAAACGACCGACACTGTTTTGTACCAAATATTTTACAATCCAGTTTGGGGTGAAGAGTTGTGTCGCGGCAGGAATGTCCTCACTCTTGACGACTTTACCAATCACCTGATCTTTCTTTTCAGAAATATAGAACTGATACAGCCAGCCAATAATCTGTACATCCGACCAGTCTTCTTCTGGAATACTGCTGACCAGATCACGAATCAAAGAATCGGTTTTGGTCAAATTGTCAGGTAATAGTAGTTCAGATTCATCAGAAACCTGTTCAAACAATAATGGCATGACCTGATTCAACGCATGACATTGAGCCAGTAACAGTTCCCGATACAGCTCTTCGTCTTTATTGCCATCCAGCTTGAGTTCAGCCACACGACTGGCATCTAAACCTGGTAGGTCAATATCCAGACATTCTTCCAAAATCTGTGGCAAGCCTGCACTACCATCGGCACTACTGAGTACACGACGGCCATGATCCAGTAAGCCTTTGCATTCCATGTAGCGAATGGCACAGAGACGGTTAAACCAGCTGTAAGCGATATAATCAATCGTCTGCTCAAAACTGCTGGCTTGAATGCGCTTGATCAGCTTCTCACGTGGTTTCATGACTGATAGCGGAAAAACCTGATCGCCAATCAGCAGCAAGTCGCCTTTCTGTTCAGCCGGTAAAATGCTGTCTGCGGTGATGCCATATTTGGCGGCCTGCTTGCGCATTGCTGCGATAAAATCATTACGTGCTTGCGGTGCGTATTTTTTAATATGACTGGTGTTCATGTTCAAACCTTTAATTAATTGCTGATGTCGTATAGATCGCTAAGCTCAGTTAGCGAATACGCACACGCTTTTTATCACTCACAATTTTTTTCAATTCAGCTTTGAGTGCGTCTACAAACTGATCCACTGATTCTTCTGTTTCCAGATAGACACTGCTGGAGGTTTTGCTGTAAATGCTGGCGACATCGACTTCGACAACAGGTTTCGGTGGCACTACGGCTGTCACAGGCTGTACCGGACTCGCAGCAGGTGCTGATGTAGCTGGGCTGGAGGTGGTTGCAGTGTTGGTTACACTCTCTGCTTTGCTCTGAGCCAGTTGTGCCGCTTTGGCCTGACGCTGAATTTCCGCCTCAACTTCGCTTTCCAACTCATACAAGGCTTCGTCAAAACGCTCGACGGCGGTTTGGGTTTGCAGCATATAGATGGTGGACAGGCTAGTTTCCACTTCAATATCCGTTTTCAGCAGTTGTAGTGGGCGTAATAGCTTGTTACTCAGCTCAGCGCTAGCGATGCCACTGTTTTTAATCTCGGCTTCTAACTGCTTGATCTTGTCATCAATGTGTTCTATCGCTTGATTGCGCTTCTCAGTCAGCAATTGCTCATTGACGCTTTCCACTGTGCGAACCAAATCAGCAACTTTATTTAATAGGCCATAGGGCGATTCAAGGGTGGCAATACGATGTAATTCAGAGAGGGCTTTTTTTGCCACCTCATCACTGCCCAGCGCCTGTTTGTTTTTCTCAAAATGACGTAAGGCCTGTTGCAGTTGCTGCCAGCTCGGCATTTGGTTACTGAAGAACTCGTGAATGTCACGATAGTCTTCTTCCAGATCCAGATAGTCGTCCTTGTTATCAACCACGGCCTTAAAGAAATCGAAGCTGTCGCTATTGGTCAGCAGACGTTCCAAAGTCAGAATCGACTTTTCAATCACTTTCTTACCCGGGAACTGCCCGACATCAGTTTTACTCTTATACGACTTAAAGTTGGCTAACCAGTTTTTAAAATGTTGGGTATAGAATTCAAACAGCTCTTTCTCAGTCGCTGGCCCCATGGCCGAGAATAGGTCTTGGGTCAGTTGGCGTGCCTGTTTCAACACCTGATCATCAGTCTGGCGCTTTTTAATAATGGAAACATCACGGCGACGGCGACTGTTTTGTAAAGGCTCAAAGGCCTCTTTCAGCTGCAAGCTGCCGCCATTTAACTGCAGTGAAATCCGCCCCATTGCCGCCAGCTGACCCACCAGCAGTAAAATCTCGGCATCCGGCCAGCCATAAGGGCGTTTGACAAAACGATCTATCACATCGGAGACCAGAATACGTTCGCTACCGGTGGCCCGTAGTGCAATGTACTGCTCCACTTCCTGTAGGGCTTTCGGATTGCTCTGCCCACCATCCAGAGACAATCCGAGCTGCGCCATATCATCGACAGTCAAGACGGCGTTCAGTTCACGCCAGGCATCCTGCTGATAGACTTGCAGATAGCTCAGTTTGGTATAGGTATTTTCCAGCAAATAACGACAAGCCTCATCCAGCTTGGTGGTTGGACTTGAAGATGAAAGTTGTAGATGTTGACCCAAGGCATAACTTTCCGCGTCCAGCAACATTTCTTCGACCCGGACACGCAGGCGTTTTTTACGCTCCTGATTCTCACGGCCACGGTCTGCCAGAATACGGCTGATATCGGACTGAGTGCCATCATCATTTAAGCGGATGAATTTATTGGTTTTCAGCCAGGTGCGCAGTTCATTAAAGAACTGTTTATCGTCTGCCAGTTTAAACAGTACCTGCCCTTCGGCCTCGGCGCTCTTACCAATACAGAAAGCTTCTGTGTAGAGGTTGTATTCAGTATCCAGTGGAGAAATGATTTCAACTTTCAAATCACTCTCATACTTCCCATCCAGGCTATGACCATCTAGGAAACGACCAATCTGATAGTCCATCTTGTTGGCTTGATGGCGGTATTTGTTCTGATCGCGCAGTAAATCTTTAAAGATTAGATTAGCTAACTCTTTATTTTCTTCTGAAGCTGCTAAGTCAGTGGCTTTAATTTTGCGGGTAATGTCCCGCTCTTCATTGGTCAGGAACAGGAACTCATCGCCATTCCTCGTAATCAGGCTCTCTTTTTCCAGACGCTGCAGACTGTCTTCAATCCGCTTGCGCAATGCCAGCTTGTCTTCATCAATTTTCTCAATCGACAAAGTCACCAGGTTATCCAGCGTACCTTTGATGATATCGACATAGCGGATCATGAACAGGGTACGCAGCATCTGCACATCAAAACCATCCAGGGTTTGATTCTGCCCTGCCTGGTCGATGGTACGCTTCACTGCAGTATCCAGGAAACCTTCGACTGAAGTATAGAAGCGGTGGAAAGGAACCAGGGCACCGACTTCATCTGTAGCAATCGCATTGGCGGCCATCTGGAACGCATCCAGCATGGACCGTTCACCATAGGCCAAGTGTGCACCGGTCGCACCGACTTTACGGATTTCTTCAAATACTTTTTGTACCAGCTGAAAATGGTACGGCGCAAAAGGATAGTTATGAATAAAGCTGTCTGGCCCCTCATAGTTCTTGAGGGTTGGGCCTGAACGGTCAAAGGTAATCTGATTTTTTAAGATATCGCCCTTTTGCTCAAACACCGATCTGAGCAATGCTTCTGCTTCTGGGGTTTTACGTAATAAACGTTTCTGGATGACTTCATCGGTATTGGAACTGGACAGTGATAAACGGGTTTTAAAACGTCCAGCAATCTTGGAGAAGTCATTGGCTTTGGAAGAAGACATCTCACCTAAAACAGCATCGATGTCTGCCTGTGAGGTGACGATAATCCAAGCGCGGCCTTTACAGATCGTACCCAGGTTTTCAGTAATGGTCTGTAAAGTCAGCATCAAGCGGGTATCGCTGCCAATAAACTGCCCCACTTCATCCACCAAGAACAACATGCGTTGCTGGGGTCCTTTGCTGTCCAGGTATTCTTTCACCCACTGACAGAAGTTTTCGACCGAAACACTAAAGGTCTGCTCAGAATCCTCAAACCATTTATGCGCAGCTTCAGCAGATAAGTTGAGGGCTTGGGAAATCGCAGTTTCGACATCATCCTGATAGAACTGATAGCCGTCACGTTCTTCTAGCCAAGACATGCCGCTAGATTCTTCAAAAGCCTGTTTAAAGCGCTCATACACCCCTTTCTGGCTCAGGTGACGTTCCATATGTGCAATATGTGGATGGTCAGCACTAAAACCCTGATATTCGTTAAACACGCGTAAAAACACATTCAGGATCGGATTGCCATCATCATTGGAACTGGCTTTACTGTCGATGTTAAATAGGATGACATCGGCAGGATGGCTAACGGCCTTGCCAATATCCGCACGGATAAACGCATCCCGGATTTTGCTTTCATCAAAGAATTCTGCAGCACTGCGTTCGTTACCTTCCGCGTCACGTGCCACTTTATTGGCCAGAATATACGACAAGGTTTTCAGGAAATGTGATTTACCTGAACCAAAGAAGCCAGAAATCCACACGCCGACACGGTTGGCAATCGAAGGATCGCTTAGGTCTGTACCATAAGACTGGAAAAAGTCACGAAAATGCTTTTCCAGCTCATTGGTGACCACGTATTCATCGAGTTCCTGATATACCGTGGTATTGTCATTCTGGTCTGCCTTGACCACCCCGTTTATCGCACGATCTAATGGCTTGTAAAAAAGTTCTTTAATGTTCATCTCAATCCATTCCCCCGAATTCTTATTTCTATTTGCCGTGTTTAAGGCACTAATCTGAATGCTCTGTAGTAATTATTGCTTGGAATTTTTCCAAATAAACTCATCGCTTGACCGTCGTAATAACCTGGGTAAAACAGCACCACTGGCTTATGCCCCAGTAACGAATGCAAACTATTCAATAAGTGATGGGCACGTAACAGTGGCCAAACCGACCCAACCCCAGTCATCAACACAATATCTTGCGCATTGGTGGCATATTTACTCACCAGATACGGCGCGAACTTATCCATATGCAGTGGGCCCTTTAAGGCTTTGAGCAGCGCTTCATCGCCTTTGGCTTTTTGCATTTGAATGGCTTTATCGATGAAGTTACGCTCAGCCAGGTAATCCACCACTGCTTGTAGCAGATTAATATTCACCACCTTCAGCTGACTGTGTTTTTTCTCCAGCATCCCGTCTAGAAAATGCAGATATTCGCGCACTTTCAACTCATCTTCAGGTGCATAATCAAAAATCCAGAAGCCAATTTCATTGCCCAGTCCTTGCCCGGTGAGAAACTCGGTGGAAAGAATTCGCTCTGGAATCTGGTTCAGACGCTCATGTATTGTTTGACTCATTGCTGCCCCTCTACAACTACCGCGTCCATAGCGACACTTCCATAGATCTTTTAATGCGTTGTTTATAATGTTCTTCCAACAGGCTACGCAGTTCTGCTCTGACGATCACGCGCTGCAACTCCAGCTTACGGGTACTTTTTAAGTAACCGGCTTCTGCCAGCATGCGAAAGACCACCTGCCCCATTTTTTTCTTGCTGGACTCTTTCCAATCACAGATATCCGGATCACGTTGTGAGCGTTCATCCAAAAAATCTGACCAGATATAACTGTCCAAGTGTTGCGCCTGAGAGATATAGGCATCCCTCATCACCGTTTCCATAAACTCAAGCAGCAACAGGTTGCGTTCCAGTGCCCCACAAAAAGCCACCTGGGTCGCCAGCTCATCATCCCCATCACGCAAAGCTTTCCAGAAATCAGGCTCTAAGCGCTCAAGACGCTTACGAATGGCAGTGGCGTTACGTTGGGCTGAAGCAGGCGTTCTTTTTTGCAGAATATTGTCAATCTGAATTGCCTGATGCCATTGTTCTGGAATCGCTTCTCGTAATAACAGATCCGCGATCAGCCGGCTTTCACGCACCATCAGGGAGCCGCCAATCAGGTCACTGTCATAATGAAATTGTTCTAACATAGCCAATCTCCTATGAGGCCTGATCAAACAGGTAAGACGACAGCTTTTCGATATCTGAGCGTTGTAGTACCAAGGGATATTTCAAGGCATCATCCGCCTCAGCCAGCGTGATCGCGGCCTGATATCGCTGCAAGGTATAGTGAGCCAGGGCTTTTTTCACCGGAATCTGTAATCTGCCATCAGGCATGCCGAAGTCTTTTTCGACCAGCGCTTTTTGAGCTTCATTCAATTTTGGATTAGGGATCAGCGTCAGTACAATTTCTTCATGCCATTGCTGATCCTGAGCAGGGTCTACTGACTCAATCGCCACCACAACAGGTGTGCGATCAATTCTGGAGAGTAAAAAGTCCTTAAACTGCTTGCTCTGGTGGCAATAGGCACGGACATGCCAGCGAAAACCGGTATACACCAGGGTGTGTGGGGAAATGATGCGTTCATGCCACTGCGGATTCTGCATCGAGGCATAAATCATTTTTAAAGTACTTTGGTTGCGGCAGGCACGCAAAACTTCCCGAATCACTTCAGGACGTACACTGCGATCAGGTAATTGAACTGCTGCAAGATTCGGTTCTGGCATCGCAATCAGCGCATGCGATTCACTGACCAAGCCCGAGAGCATATTGAGATATTCATTGATATGTACGGTAGTCAGCACCGGTTGAAACGTGGCTTTAGGCACATAGCCTTTTACGGAGGGGTCATGAATCAAGGCATCGGGGTTATACAGCGTATTGTAACGCTTGATATCCGCAGAAGCCTGCTGTCGACTCAGCCCAAACCAGCTCATCAAACGATTGGTAACCAAACGACCTTCCCAGTAAGCAAGCAGCTCGATGGCTCGCATTCGTAGCAGGACTTCATGCTTATCTGTCGTCATATACCAATCAGTCAATAAATAGCAGCTTTAAGATTACCCTACAGCAAATATACAGTAAACATTTTTGACGGTATTTAAAGGTAGTATTGCAATCACCAGATAAAAAATATACTAGTATCCTGATGATAGCCGTCAAAGTACGATCTCTAGCAGATCATGGATCCTAGTATAGCGCGTGAATTGAGCTAAGTTTTAGAATGAGAGCAATATGGGTTTTAGATTTCGTAAAAGTATTAAATTATTCCCGGGTTTTAAAATTAATCTGACCCATAAAGGCATCAGCAGTGCCAGCATTGGCAAACCTGGTGCTTCTCTAAATATTGGAAAAAAAGGTACGCGAACCAGTGTCGGTATTCCAGGTACGGGACTATCTTACTCTAAACACCAGCCTTACTCTAAAAAGACCCGTGTTCCACAACCGACATCGCTAGAACACACGGAATATAATCCTCAGAATTTAGAACAACCGAAGACAAAGATCTGGCCTTGGATTATTTTTGGAATATTGTGTTTTATGGTGGGTGCCGTCATTTTTTAGCAAGAACAGCATTGTATTTTAATCAAAAAAAATGCCCAGATGGATGAATGGGCAAACTAAGGAATTAATATCCTTCAGAAACTCCAGTGCAATTCTCGCTACTTTCAGTAAGTGACTGTAGCTCAATCATGATGATCTGACTCAATCGAGTCGAGGTAAATCGATCCATCACAATTGGAGCAGAAATTATGCTTGAATACATTCTTGAATGATGCTGAAAAGTCTTTGAGTTTTAATTAATAAATAAGAGTATCCATGTCTACCCTCAACTTTACTTATTTTCAGATAGCAACCAATCGAGAGCACTCATTTTTACAATACCATTATAATTCGCTTCAGTCCCTATCGTGTCTAAGGTAAGCAAATACTTGGGATACGAATCAGAAATTTTCTGTAATGGACGTAACTCTCGGCTGAGTGTCTCCTCATTGAGCGTTTCTAATGCCACCTGATAATAAGTTAAATTCTGTAAAGTATCGACAGCAACAAAATCAATTTCATATTCATCAACCCGCCCTACATAGACCGTATAACCTCGTCTGATAAGCTCAAGATAAATT
>NZ_QKVN01000066.1:0-11449 GCF_003231195.1 Acinetobacter sp. WCHAc060042 | reverse complement strand
CAGCAGATACCCATGAGCGAGCCAATGCCAAAGTCTACATGGAATATGAATTGGCTCTCCCCAATGAACTTACACCAGAACAGCGTAAAACACTGGTAGAGGCATTTTTAAATGAACACGTAGCCAGTCACCAATATCCGCATTCTTACGCCATACACAACGTTAAATCGAGAATTGGAGGCATTGATCAACCGCATTGTCATCTCATGTTGTCTTTAAAAACCAATGATGGCCTTGACCGCACGCCAGAAACCTACTTCAAACGCTTTAATCCGAAAAACCCGGAAAAAGGCGGGGCGAAAAAAAGACAACTTGATGAAGGCTTTGACAACTACCGTTCATTCTTACTGTATATCCGCAAGGAGTGGGAAAACTATATGAATGATGCCTTACGCCAATATGCCCCGACCTTGACTTACCAAATCGATGGACAAGAGATCAACATCCCCAATCGAGTATCGTCTTCAAGTTATAAACAATATAATTTAGATCACGGCACCTTTTACATTGCCGAACCCAAGCTTGGAGTTGGCAATCAAAACAATACACCTGAATATTTAGAGCAGATCAAACAAATCCGCGAGCATAACCAACAAGAATTTGAACGCGAACAACTCCAGAAACACCAGGAACTCAACCTCAGTGCTAAACCGTTTTACAGTGTGAATGACCAGCCGTATAGCAGTTTAGAAGTAACAGCCTTATTGAAGAGTTTAAATCCAGATACCCACTCAGTAGAAATAACCGCGATTCAACAGCAACAAGCTTTAGTTGATCCATCCTTTAAGAATCAAGAACTCAATCTCACTCCTGAAAATAAACCAACACCGACTATTAAAAAAGACACTGGCTTTAACTTTTCGATATGACACGGAATCAACCGAGCGAGTGTCTACGAGCGCTATCACCAAAATTCGCGCCTAGACTTCTTGAAAAACAGCTTTTTAGGCTGTGAAGCCTAAATAAGCGTAAATCACATGTAAAAAATTGAGCCTAGACCGAGCGTAGCGAGTAAAAAGGCTTTATGAGCGAAGCGAATTCCGAGTTGCTTTTGATCTTGCTTTTGCTTTTCCTCAAATTCACGGAAACATTAACCTAAAAATTGCCCCGACGAATCGAGCGATAGCGAGATTCAATAGAGTTTGAGCGTAGCGAAAACCAAGGGCAATTTTTAAATTTGCTCTTTTTAAATATATTTTAAATATTTTAAATCTTTTAGGTGGCTTGAAAGCCATGTATATCAATGCTTTCAGCTTTTAACTATGAGGGATTGACTACTAACTATGAGGGATTGACTACTAACTATGAGGGATTGACTACTAAACTATGAGGGATTGACTACTAACTATGAGAGAATTATATTACTCATAGTTAGGTTTATAGAAATAGAATTGATGAGTACATCTAAAAAAGAATTAGTAGTTAAATCAAATCAAGTAATTGAGGCTTCATATCAATTAAGCTCTACAGAACAGCGTATTGTGTTAGCTGCTATCAGTAAAATTAGTCGAGCTGAAGATATTACAGATGATGAAATCTATCGCGTAACCATTGATGATTTAAAAAAACTTGGGGTTCATGAAAAGACCGCTTATAGAGATCTAAAAGATGGTGTAAATCGTTTATATGATAGGTCAATTAATTTAGCTATTGATGATGAATCAATTAAAATGAGATGGATTCAATCCATACGTTTTTTAGAGAGTAAAAGTGTTGTAGGAATTAGATTTTCTAAAGAAATTTTGCCATTCATTTCTAATCTAAGCCGTGAATTCACTAAATATTCGTTATCTGATATTGCTGGTATGAGTAGTGCATATGCTATTCGTATTTACGAATTATTAAGCCAATACCGTTCAATAGGAAAACGAGAGATTTCCATCGAGTCTTTAAGAGGAATGTTAGAGTTAGGAAAAAGATATCCTCTTTCTGCTGATTTAAAAAGATGGGTTATTGATACTGCTGTAGATCAAATCAATGAACATAGCCCATTAAATGTATCTTATGAGCAAATAAAGACAGGTCGAAAAGTCACACACATTCACTTCAAGTTTAAAGAAAAATTAAAAAGTATTGAGCATAAATCCGAACAAAATAATTTTTATAAATTGACAGATGCACAAATTAATATGTTTGGTAATCAGCTTTCACGCTTACATGAAGTATCTCACCTAGCACAACAAGGCGAAAGTTATGATGACTTAGCTATTAAAATTAAAGATATGCTGCGAGATCCAATACAACAAAAACAACTTATTCCTCATCTTAAAAATTTAGGTTTTAAAGCATAAAGATAGATTGTGTATGTAGCGGTTGACTGTTTGTTAATGTATCTTAGTTCACATAATAGACAACCAAAATTACAAGATGAAATCACTATCTGTTATTGAGCTCTCAAACCTCTATGGAATGACTCGTCAAGCCATTTATAAGCATATTAATAAAGGGAACTTAAGTAAGAATAGTGACGGTAAAATTGATCTTTCCGAAGCTATTCGTGTCTTTGGTGAACCTTCTAGAAATGTGAACGGTTCACAGACAACTGAAACACGAAAGTTGTCAGAAGTTCACCTGCTAGAACAGCAGGTTTACATGCTTCAGAAACAGCTTGAACAGGCGCATGAGCGTGAGCAGTTTCAACGTGAGGAGTTGAAAGCTAAGAATGATCAATTACACATTAAAGATGAACAAATTGAAGCGATACAACGCCTATTAGAAGCTCCAAAAACTTATACATCTACATATATCGATCCAAAATCAGATACAGCAACAGATACTAGGTCAAAAAGTGATTCGAACTATGATGGATTGACTACTCAACAAAAAGAAGCTCCTATACAAGCAGAGATCCAGACTCAACCTAAAGATACTGGATTGACTAATCCAGTTGAAACAGAAAATAAGCGCATTCCTGTGCCTAAACACATTGAACCAGAGCCTGAGAAAAGAGGCTTTTGGAGCCGTTTTTTTAGACCCTATGATTAACCACGATTGTTTAACTGATATGAACAAAGTTGTGGAACATTGATCAAATAATAGGCGTGGAACGTGAAAAATCATAAAAAAAGCCCGAACAGTGATGCTCGGGCTATAAACTTTGAAATAAGTATATGAATTTCAAGGTAAATTATAACACGTTTCGTATAAGGTGTATTATGTTAATTTTAGATACTCTTTAAAATAAAGATCTATGCAGTCTTTTTGAAAGTACCAAAAATTTGTGTAAAGGTTTCAATAATCTTTTTCGTATTTTCAGGTAGGATGACTTTTGCTTCTTGTTTATTATAAAAAGAAGATAAAGTTTTTACATATGCATGACCAACTGCTTCAGTTAAAGCTATTGCTGTAGTTGCAGATATAGCTCCTCCAACTAGAGTTCCTGCTCCAGGAATAAATTTTAATAGATTAGATACAACTGCTTTACCAACCTGTGCCAATGCTGTTACCCCTAAAATGCCTGTAGCAATAGCAGCACTTTGTTTTATATCTTCATCTAATTCAAATTCAGAATTAATTGTATAAATTAATGTTGATTGAATAGCTGCAATAATTGGAGCATCAGATCCTGGTATTGGGCTAGCCCCTGCAGTACCTGCTGCTGCAGCAGCTATATGAATTTTAGTCGAACAAGAATCTAAAATTGCTGCTAACTTTTTTTCTGCATTTACTGCCTGTGCTTTTTCAAATGCTTTTTTTGCATTTTTACTACCTTCAGGAAAAGCGGTCTCTGTAAGTTCAAATAAAGTATCTAAACCTGAAACAGGAATTGTTACAGCCCCCCCCATTAACGTGTAAGAAACTGAATTTACACGAGCATATCTATTTTTGATAGTTGAAAGGCATCCTGCCTGATTGAAGATATTTTTTGCTTCTTCAACAAATGTATCACCACTTTCAAACTGAGTTTGAGTGAAAACTACAATTACAGGAATATCATAGTCAGATACAAGCTTAACTAATTCTATTTCTCGTTCTTCAATCCGTTTTGATGGTTCTTTAATACATAACCATGCTATATGAGGAAGACCATCTAACGATCGAGAAGAAACAGCTTCTTCTTTTGCATTATTTAAGGCTTTTCTTAAATCAGCCAAAGTGTTTTGATAATCAGCAGCTTCTATTCCTTTTGTATCCCACAGAATTAAACCTTTATCTTCATAAACAAATTTTTCTAAATGCTGTGTTTGAGGGACACCATCTCCTGTTTTTGCAATATCAATTCCAAAAAAGCTATTCACCAGTGAGCTTTTACCCACTCCTGAAGCACCCATTAATAAAATATTAATTTTTTCCTTCCGATCAAAAACATTTCTTTTAGCTTTTTCGCTGTCAAAATCCCCAGTTTCTGTATTAAAAGAATCACCCAAGTAATCGCTATATTTCATTTTGTATCCCACTTTATTGATTTAAAGTATTTTGATTAATCGATCATAGAATATATGATTTTATTAAAAATAATATGAGATTAGCGACATAAAATGTCGCTATTAAATTTTTATATTAAATCTATTTAACATAATAGAGCTTATACGAAACGCGTTTTTAATATTACTTTAAGATCAGTATCTTATCGTTATTCATACCCTCTGGAACGTTCTCGTTCAACCGACTTGGAAACAAGTCGGTTTTTTTTTAAGCAAAACTGTAACTTTTAGCCAATAAAATTGATCAAAAAACACTCGTTTTTGCATTTTTTCCTGATTTATCAAGGTTCACAATTTAGAAATAATCCCCAATTTCTGCGGACAACTCTTGGGATAAAATAGGCCAACTTTGTAAGCTAAAACTTACATAGATTTAAGGTTTTTGCGGATTGGTAATCCAAGGCATTAGCCCTATGATGAATACATAAGGGAACTGGATGTTTCCAGAAAACAAGAATAAGAAAATAGCGCAAGGAATGGGCAGCACGAGATCAGTAAGATGAGCACCCCGATATGAAAAAGCCCGACAGGATGTCGGGCTTTTTTATTATTTATATAATTTTGAACAATATACCTTATGCTATTTTTAAGAAAACTATAAAATTTGCAGCCTGTACACAAATGGCTGTGCAGGGATTGCCCTACTAATTTAATTTCATTCACATAGAAGCTCTAAAAAATCCAACAAAAAAGCCGCTCGTAAGCGGCTTAATTCAACTAACTGACATATATATGTATGTATTGCAATAGCTGTACTAAGTCAGCAAGCAAACTGATCGCATCAAGCAATCTGAATAAGCTATGCACTTCCACCTCCTTTCGTATCTATCCGCCTTTGTGGGGAGGCAAAGAACGATAAGTTGGTGAAGAGCTACTTGCGTCAGAAGACGTTTTGGCTTTAAATACCAAATAGAAACACCTCATCATTCAACTGCCGAATTGATGAAAGTCTTGAATCTATAGCTCAAATTTTAGTCGAGGAGAGCTAAGCGCATTCAAGACACCCAAACCACGCTCTGATCAGCGTGGTTTTTCTCTTTTTACCACGTTACTTTCTTCAAAAATTACTACGTAACATCTTAAGAAGTGCAGTAAATACATATACCTTACGCTACGTCATGGTGTTTGTTCAATATTGACATTTCACTAAAAATTTTTTTGATTTTTGTCAAAAAAGATAGTTTAAATTTCCCTGTTTTTGTCTTTCTAGTTTAAGCCTTATTAGACAAGGGCATAGCATAGCAAAGCTCTATTTATCTGCTTACAAATAAGCTTGTGGATAAGTAAAAAAATTTAAATTAATCCAATACTGCATGAATCATGCATTCCAGTTCATTTCCATTTAGGTAAACACCACCTGTACCACAAACAAAATCAAGACCTAAACCACCAAAATAATTGCGGTTTTCTGTGTAATATCGCTAATACGAACTTCATCTCTCGACCCTAGGAGATCAATCTAATGGCTAAAACCTTACAGGAATTATTGGCTAGTCGCTCTCCAGAGAGCCAAGCTCGTATTCAAAAAATGGCTGATGAACTACTTTTAGAAACTCAGCTTCACCTTATTCGAGAAGAATTAGAGATTTCCCAAAAAGAGCTAGCTGAAACTCTAGGAATCAAACAACCATCACTTTCAGCAATAGAAAATCGTGGCAATGATCTTAAGATTTCAACCATGAAAAAGTATGTTGAGGCAATGGGCGGGAAGCTCCGTATTGATGTAGAGCTTCCAACAGGAAAACATATAGGATTCAATGTTTAACAATACAAATGGGAGCTAAAGGCTCCCATTTTTAGATTCGTATAACGCGTATTATGTTAATTTTAGAAGAACTTAAGCATTTAGTGTTGTATTTCACTCACCATCATAAATTTTTAATAGTAATCCTATTAAGTAAAGAATAATAAATATCATTTAATGTGACTTATTGTCTGTAGATATATTGTCTGCAAAGAAAATAATAAAACAATGCCGAAGTCATTAATTTTTATTGGATTGAGAGTTAAGAGTCAGCGAAATTTCTTGGGTATTTCTCAAGAAGAACTTGCTGAACGAACATCTTTAGATCGAACATACATTAGCTTACTAGAGAGAGGAAAACGAAATCCATCTCTCTTAACCCTTATTAAAGTTGCTCAGGGTTTAGAGACTTCGGTATCCACATTAACAAAGGATATTGAAGAAATTGGCTTTACTTCCGAATAACACACAACATTATCAACAAATTTTAGCGGGTACTGCTGGTCGAAATACTGGTCATGCATATGAAGAATATCTAGCAGATAATATTAATTCATTAAATGTTCCATTAAATATATCAATACAACCACTACCGATAGTAGGTTCTTATCAAAATGTCTTTTCTTCAAATAATGAAGCTTTCACATTAATCACTTATTTGGCTAAAGCATATAATATTTCTCAAATTACTAGAATTTATGCTGTTGCAACAGGGGGATTAGCAACATCCGCTAACAGTCAGGGTGTCCATTTTAATGGACAAATAATTAAAAAATGTAAAAGTGATATTTTAATTGAAATCGAAGACCAATCTAATCAAATTCATCGTATTGGGATATCTGTAAAACAATGTAACAATCAGAGACCTCTTAATGCTCAAGTTTTTTGTTCCACAGCTTCAGGGTTTTCTAACCTATTAAGACAACATAACATTCCAGTTTCTATTTTAGCTGAAAATGAATTACGTAAATTCTGTGGTCATCCTGGAAGCTCTCCAATAGATCACAATATTCATTTGACCCGTGTAATTGATCATAGAAGATACTTTTGGGAAGAACTAGATATTAATGCATCACAGGAGTGGCAAAATATTTTTGATAATTACAACGCTGAAATAGCTAGAATTTTATTGCAAAAAGCATATAGTAACGAACCTTATCCACCTGAGTTTTTATTACATAAAACAAAGAGAACCTCAGGAAATCAGGAAATTGCTATTTTTGAAATTGCTGATTTAATAGTAAAAAGTTTTCAGTATCAATGCTTTACAACATCACTCTATAGAGTAAAAAAAGGAACTTTTAAAGAAGCTAAAACTATGGGAGATACACACGAGGCTCCTAGTTTTGGAATATTTCAAATGCAACGCTTAGGAAATACTCAAAATGCACATCAATTGCAATTTAATTTAAAAGCCGGCTATTTTTATCATATTTAAGTAAGTTAAAGACTAATAACTAATGTTATTAGTCTTTATCCTATTTATTGTCCACTTTTAAGAATATTTGTTAAATACTTAGCTATTTTATAAGAAAGTAACGGAGGTACTGCATTACCAATGGCTGTTCTAACCGTACCTACTTTTCCATTAAAAACAAACTTGTCAGGGAAAGACTGAATACGTGCTGCTTCCCTAATGGTTAGGGATCTTGTTGCTACTGGATGTACGTTTCGACATCCCGAAATCATTCCAAATGTAGTCTGAACTGTAGATCCTTCTTCATTCCATACTTGACGCTTATAAGTTGTATTGTAACCTGATGGAGGCCTCAAATACTCATCTGTATTATCATGAGCACTATTTCCCTCTGGAACATTCCACAACCATTCTAAGACATGAGCAGGATGGTTCACAGCAAAATGTAATCTATCAATATTTGATGATTCTCCTGATTCCAAGTACTCTAGATCAGAGCAAGCATCCCCAAATGTTAAATTGTTACCTTCCGCATCAGGAAAGCCTAATTCAGATTGAATGTCATTTCTAATAGCAAGAAAGAACACCCGAGCACGACTTTGTGGCACACCATAATCTTTAGCATTTACATCGAAGTAGGTAATTTTATAATTTAGATCTTGAAATTTTTTTATGATCAGATCTTTAATGTGATTACCATTTTCATCTTTCATTGATGTCAATAGCTGTACATTTTCTAATAATGCAATTTTTGGTTTAAATACAGTCACAAAATCTAAATAATTTTCAAATAGTTTGTTCCTAGCATCTGACTTGTCCCGTTTACCTGAAAGACTAAATCCCTGACATGGAGGACCACCAATTACAATATCAATCTCGCCAATTGAATCTTTATATTGTTCAATATCTTTATGAGACAAAGAGGTTATATCATTTGCAAGTTGAGGAGTTGAGCTAAAATTATCTCTATATATTTGACTAATATGTTTATCTTTTTCTATAAACCCTGCTATACGCACTCCAGCAGCAGAGAAGCCTAAACATAATCCTCCACAACCAGAAAACAAGCTTATAGCTTTTAAATCTTTCTTAGAATTTATATGCTTATCATATATATTATCTAAATCTTTCACATATTTTTCAGTTTTTTTTGACAAGGTATATTTCTTTCTTCTTCTATCCACATCTAACGGATTTATAGAAAAACTACTTTCTTTAGTAATTTTCTTTTTAGCCTTTGCAACTTTTTCAACTTTTCCAGAATTAGAAAAAAAATTTAAAATTAATTCCTTTTCTCCAGCAGATAACTCGCCTTTACCTAATTCAAAAACAGAAATTTTTGCTTGGACAATTAATGTTTCCTTAGCTAGTTTCGCCTGAGAAACTTTCTGAGTTTGTCTGAAATCACGTAATTGTTGACCTGAAAAATTATTAGTCAGCATAAAAGAACTCTAAACAACGTTTGATTTTTTCAATTATACATATTGTTATACTCAACTAATCTGTATAACGTCTTAAATTGTCGCTTAACATAAAATCTCTTATGCGAAATTCATCTGTAAGCCCAAAATAGAAATATCCGGTTTACCGAATGCTCGACCTAAGATCTCAGAAAATAAGAATTTGATGATCACCCTGGTTCTCAAAACTCGATACTTTATTGAAAAGTTCTATCGAGGCTTATAAGTCCCTGAAACAAAAAAATGCCTGAAGTTCAGGCATTTTTTACATCATCAATATCTACTAAAAAGCTTACAACAATCAAAAAACGAGAGCTTTATTCTTGTGAATACGACTTAACTTTTTCAAAAATTGGATAGAAATCTAATCCCTCATCTTTCATCGTAGAAATCAACGCAACGATTACAGCAATATGTGTAGGAACCACACCTTGTTTACTGTAATTCGTAATCGAATTAGGTTTCATATCCAATAAGACAGCAAATTCCTTAATTGAAAGCCCTGCTTTACCGACAAGACGTTGAAATTCAGTATATGGCATTTAATTAAATTTATAGAAATAGTGTTTTGAAATTATAGCATAGGGTTATACTTACATAAAAACACATAAAATTATGTGGTAAACACATAATTTTATGTGTTATAAATAGCTTATCAACTAACCTATTTATCCTTGCTATCGGAGAAATGTAATATGTACTCATACCCGGATTCAAACACTGAAAAGAAAATTGCTCTCATGATCATCAATGACTTTTTCATTCAAAAAGCCCATGAACTGTGGATTTTTTTACAACTCGATCAGTGCTTTAATGATTATGAAGCCACACTGATTTGGACTCGACGTTATTTAGAGAAGCATCCTGAGTGTGAGTACAGCGATATTCAAAAAGCCTTTGTTTCTTGTTTCCCAGAGCACTTCTTCAGCTTTGACTGTTAATTTATGAGAGGCACGGTAAAAAATCGCAAATAGAAAGAGCCAGTTCATACAACTGGCTTTTTATTGTCACGTATAAATCTAAGACTTGTTTTAATCGTTGCTAACACGATCAAGCAAAGTGTAATAACGAAACTAAAAGTGCAGCAACAGACTTTTTTTTTGCAGAAATAAAACTGAAAATTCGGTAACAGAACCGTTTTTGTAGAAACGAAACTGAAAATGCAGCAACGGACATCTTTTTTGCCGGAAACAAGCGCAATTTAAGCGAAAAGCACAGCATTGTTTTGATTTTAAAATTTAAGCATATTGCTTAAATATCAGCAGCTTAGGTTCAATACCTAAGCTGCTGATTCAGGGGTCAAGGGGAAGGATTCCCCTGCGGACTGTAGTTTCTCGAAGAGAAACTGTTAAGTGCGAATTAATAAAAAATAAAATAAATTTTATTTTTTATTAATTAAATCCATTCGCCCAATAAGTTATGCTACAAAGCATAATGAAATTGAAGCGAATGGATTTCTTGTTAAAATGCAAAACTCTGATTTAAAAAAACGTGGACGACCAGCCCTTTTACTCAATAAAGCTGAGTTAATGGCCTATGTCGACTATGTGAGAAAGTACAAAATTTGGGATCAAGTCACTCAAAATGCAGTTCATGAAATTCAAGCATCTCAATTTGAAATGCAGAACTTGTCACCAACTGCATTAGTCATCGTAAAACAAGCCATTAAACCATTTAGAGAGCTTCAAAAAGTTGAACTGCTTTATCAACAACTTTGTAAAACTACATCGCATGATTTCTTTCAAAAAAAGTTCGTCGAGTTATATCAACAATACCAAAGCACTCGTGAAGATCAGACACTGAATGTGCTTAAAACAATGGCAACTCAATATCTTCGTTTTAAAGACAACAAAGTCGATGAAAATAGCTTAAAACTGTATCTCAACCAGCTCGAGAAGAAAGAAAATAAAGCAAAACGGAATGCCGATAACAAGAAGAAATTTGAGCTCGGCGGGGCGCTATTGTCATTGTTAAAAACAAAAAATATTGATGTCACCAAACTGACGGCCGAGCAAATAATTCGTGCTCTTTTTAGTCAAGATATGCACTTTAATTTAGCCAATTGCAATACGATCATTTTTCAAGAAATGCTCAATGTTGGCCTCAGTGACACTAAAGCCAAGAACTTATTTCCACTGGTTTTAGATCAACTCACAGACTATCGCGACGAAGATGGTTTGCCGATTTACTTAAAGCAAATTATTAGGACAATGGCAGAAAATGGCTAGCTATCACCTGCAACTAAGAGACAAACCCAAAGGCTATGCACTCGAACATTATTTCTATATTGCTCGATTAGAAAAATATCAGCATGTGCGAGTCAAAAGCGAAGAAGTCTTAGAACATATCGAACCTGGCCGTTGCATGCCAATCTGGGCGAAAGATCCTGCTGACTTCTGGAAAG
>NZ_QKVN01000065.1:0-12420 GCF_003231195.1 Acinetobacter sp. WCHAc060042 | reverse complement strand
AAAATAAAAATGCAAATTGGGGTTTAGGCTCCAATTTGTTTTGCAGGCTAGTAGTTCAATTGGTAGAGCGTCGGTCTCCAAAACCGAATGTTGGGGGTTCGAGTCCCTCCTAGCCTGCCAACTTTTTTATAAAAGATCTTGATGTCGGCAAAACTGGTCATATAATAAGTCGCGAAACCTACGACGAGTACAAAAATGTCGAATGAAAAATTACGTGACGCACAAGGCGACGCGGCAATCCCTCAAAGAAATAATTCTGCTGAAGTAGTTAAATCGGGTTCTCCTTTAGGCGTGGTCTTATGGATTATTGCATTGATTTTATTAATTGGTGCAACCATGGTGAATCAACATCTACCAGCATATTGGGCACCAGCCAACGATATCTGGGTGCGCGTTGGGGTAATTTTGGCTTGTATCATCGTGGCATTCGGTTTATTATACGCCACCCATCAAGGCAAAGGCTTTGCTCGTTTGTTGAAAGACTCGCGAATTGAGCTACGTCGAGTGACTTGGCCAACAAAGCAAGAAACCGTGACCACATCTTGGCAGGTGCTTGCAGTAGTTGTTGTTGCATCCATTTTATTATGGTGTTTTGACTACATTTTAGGCTGGTTAATGAAGTTTATTATCGGGTAAGAGAGCTATGAAACGTTGGTACATTATTCATGCCTATTCAGGTTATGAAAAACAAGTGATGCGTTCACTTAATGATCGAATCCAGCGTAGCGCTGTAGCCGATAGCTTTGGTGAAGTCCTTGTTCCTACCGAAGAAGTGGTAGAAATGAAGGACGGTAAGAAGCGTAAATCTGAACGTAAGTTCTTTCCAGGCTATGTATTGGTCGAAATGGAAATGAATGATGAAACTTGGCACATTGTTAAAGAATGTCCAAAAGTTTTAGGTTTTATTGGGGGTACGGCTGAGAAACCTGCACCAATTACCCAACGTGAAGCAGATGCGATTCTTGCTCGTGTACGCAATACTGGTGAAGCACCACGTCCGAAGACGATGTTTGAACCAGGCGAAGAATTACTCGTAATTGACGGTCCATTCACAGACTTTAAAGGTGTGGTGGAAGAGGTTCTATACGAAAAGTCACGTTTAACGTTGACTATTAATGTATTTAATCGACCAACTCTGGTTGAACTGGAATTTCGCCAAGTCGAAAAATCAGTTTAATAGATGTTGTTTGAAAACGCCTGACTTATTTATAGGTCGGGCATTGTTGTTGTAACGATATCGTTACTTATAAATTGGGGAGCCTTCACCGGCGTTTGTACCCAGAGGTAATTTGAAATGGCTAAGAAGATTGACGGCTATATCAAGCTGCAAGTTCCAGCTGGTAAAGCGAATCCATCTCCACCGATTGGTCCTGCACTAGGTCAACGTGGTGTTAACATCATGGCATTCTGTAAAGAATTCAATGCTGCAACACAAAAAGTTGAAGTTGGTTTACCAATTCCTGTTGTGATCACTGTGTACAACGACAAGTCGTTCACATTCATCATGAAAACTCCTCCTGCATCTATTCTTCTTAAGAAAGCTGCGGGCATTCAAAAGGGTTCATCTGTACCAAACAAAACTAAAGTTGGTAAGTTGACTCGTGCTCAATTAGAAGAAATCGCGACTACTAAGGAACCAGATTTGACTGGTGCTGATTTAGACGCACGTGTTCGTACCATCGCTGGTTCTGCACGTTCTATGGGCTTGGAAGTGGAGCTATAAGACATGGCAAAGTTAACTAAACGTCAAAAAGCCATTGCTGCTGCTATTGAAGCAAACAAAGTTTACACTTTAGAAGAAGCAGTTGCTGTTCTTGCTGGTCTTCCTGCTGCGAAATTCAAAGAATCTTTGGATGTTGCGGTAAACCTAGGTGTTGACCCTCGTAAATCTGACCAAGTTGTTCGTGGTGCAACTACACTTCCTGCAGGTACTGGTAAAACTGTACGTGTAGCTGTGTTTGCTCAAGGCGCTGCTGCTGAAGCTGCTAAAGCTGAAGGCGCGGACATTGTTGGTTTTGATGACCTTGCTGAAAGCATCCAAGCAGGTAACCTTGACTTCGACGTTGTGATTGCTGCTCCTGATGCAATGCGCGTTGTAGGTAAATTAGGTACGATTCTTGGTCCACGTGGCTTAATGCCAAACCCTAAAGTGGGTACTGTAACTCCTGACGTAGCTACTGCAGTTAAAAATGCAAAAGCTGGTCAAGCACGTTACCGTGTAGACAAAGCAGGTATTATCCATGCTGCGATCGGTCAAGTAGGTTTTACTGCTGAAGCTGTTCGTCAAAACGTTGAAGCGTTAATCGCTGACCTTAAGAAAGCAAAACCTGCAACTTCTAAGGGTGTTTACATCAAAAAGATCACTTTAAGCTCAACTATGGGTCCTGGTCTTACTGTTGATGTACAGAACGTTTCTAACTAAGTTTAACTTAGACAGAATTTTAAAGCCCTGAGTAAAAATCAAAGCGCTGCTTTGATTTTTACGCAAGAAACGCTCTGTCGTATTTTGCAAACTTAGGCAAACTTTGAATTGATAAATGTAAATTTGTCAGCGTCAAAGACCTCAGGCGAGAGTAATTTCGATTACTTTCTTAATCTTCCAGCCTGCGTAGACGCGGTGGTGTGATTTGTTCATCCTCCGCGTGTAAGTTCAGTGATGAACTTGCGAATTGGGAGTGTACTTCGCGTAAGTACATAAATCACCGTTAGGAGGTTTTACAATGGCTCTTCTTATCGAAGGCAAAAAACAGATCGTTGCTGAAGTAACTGAAGTTGCTTCTACTGCGTTTGCTGCTGTTGTTGCTGACTACCAAGGTTTAACTGTTGAGCAATTAACTGCTCTTCGTGTTGAAGCTCGTAAGTTAGGTGTTGCTACACGTGTTGTACGTAATACTTTGGCTAAACGTGCTCTTCAAGATACGCAATTCAATATCTTGAACGACAACCTTGTTGGCCCAACAATTTTAGCTTTCTCAACTTCTGCAGATGATATGGGTGCTGCGGCACGCTTATTCGAAGAATTTGCGAAAACTAATAAAGCATTTGAACTTAAAGCTGCTGCATTTGAAGGCAAACTTTATCAAGGCGAAGAAGTTAGCGTTATCGCGAATCTTCCAAACCAAGAGAAAGCGCTTACTATGCTTGCAAGCGTTCTTCAAGCTCCTATTTCGAAATTGGGTCGCTTACTTACAGCGCTTCAAGAGAAAAACGAGTCAGAAGCTGCATAAGCTCAAACTTAAACACACATCATTCAATACCCATTTGGAGTTACTCTCATGGCTTTAACAAACGAAGAAATCTTAAACGCAGTTGCTGAAAAAACTGTTCTTGAACTTGTTGAACTTATTTCTGCTTTCGAAGAAAAATTCAATGTATCAGCTGCTGCTGTAGCTGTAGCTGCAGGTCCTGCTGCTGCTGCTGCTGAAGAGCAATCAGAATTCAACGTTGAGTTGACTTCTTTCGGCGCGAACAAAGTAGCTGTAATTAAAGCAGTTCGTGAAATCACTGGTCTTGGCTTGAAAGAAGCTAAAGACATGGTTGAAGGTGCTCCTTCAGTTCTTAAAGAAGCTGTTTCTAAAGAAGAAGCTGAAGAACTTAAGAAGAAACTTGAAGAGACTGGTGCTACTATTACTATTAAGTAATGTTACCAGGGGGAGAATATTATTTTCTCCCCAAAAATTGGCTGATGGCTCTTGGGTCATCAGCCTTTTTGCGTTACAATAATCGGCTCGATTTTTGTTTGCTTGGTGGAAAATCCATCAAATTAAAATAAAGATAAAAATCAAACGCTTACCAATATTTTTCAAATTTAAAAATATTGGTAAGCGTTTCAATACCACTGAAAATTGCAGCATTTGTAAAAAGTGGTGGCCATATCGGCCTGCGTAATTCCTTCTGAGCCCGTTCTGCAGGCGGGCTCGGTTTACTTTCCGAGGACTCCAGATGGCATACTCATATACCGAAAAGAAACGGATCCGTAAGAATTTTGGTAAATTGCCTAGTGTTATGGATGCTCCGTACTTGCTCGCGATTCAAGTCGACTCGTACAGAACATTTTTACAAGATGGCAAATCACCAAAAAACCGCGAAGATATCGGTCTGCAAGCCGCGTTTCGTTCAGTTTTTCCTATAGAAAGTTATTCTGGCAATGCTGCTTTAGAATTTGTTGAGTATAGTCTTGGTAAGCCTGAGTTTGATGTACGCGAATGTATTCTTCGTGGCTCAACTTATGCAGCACCAATGCGCGTAAAAATTCGTTTGATCTTAAAGGATCGTGAAACGAAGTCTATTAAAGACGTGCGTGAGCAAGAAGTGTACATGGGTGAAATGCCACTCATGACGGATAACGGTACTTTTGTGATCAATGGTACTGAGCGTGTAATCGTATCTCAATTACACCGCTCTCCAGGCGTGTTCTTCGATCACGATAAAGGCAAAACCCACTCAAGTGGTAAAGTACTTTATTCTGCACGTATTATTCCTTACCGTGGTTCATGGTTAGATTTCGAATTTGATGCCAAAGACCTTGTTTATGTACGTATTGACCGCCGTCGTAAATTACTTGCGACTGTGGTTCTACGTGCACTCGGCTATGACAACACGCAAATCTTAGATCTATTCTATGAAAAAGTGCCTGTATACCTAGACATGGGTAGTTACCAGATTGACCTCGTACCTGAGCGTTTACGCGGTGAAATGGCACAGTTTGACATCGTAGATAACGATGGCAAAACGATTGTTGAGCAAGGTAAACGTATTAACGCACGTCACGTGCGTCAAATGGAAGCTGCAGGTCTTGAAAAACTTTCAGTACCTGATGAGTACTTGTACGAGCGTATTACTGCTGAAGACATCACTTTAAAAGATGGTGATGTGATTGCAGCAAATACTTTGCTTAGCCATGAAGTGATGGTGAGGTTGGCTGAAGGTGGTGTTAAACAATTTAACATTCTATTCACCAATGACATTGACCGTGGTTCATTCGTTGCAGATACTTTACGCGCAGATACAACGACAGGCCGTGAAGAAGCACTGGTTGAAATCTACAAAGTGATGCGTCCAGGCGAGCCACCGACGAAAGAAGCGGCTGAAAATCTATTCAATAACTTGTTCTTCTCTTCTGAACGTTATGACCTCTCTCCAGTCGGTCGTATGAAGTTTAACCGTCGTTTGGGCCGTCCTTACGAAGTGGGTACAGATCAGAAGTCGCGTGAAGTTGAAGGCATTTTGTCGAACGAAGATATCACTGATGTACTCAAAACATTGGTTGAAATCCGTAACGGTAAAGGTGAAGTCGACGATATCGACCACTTAGGTAACCGTCGCGTACGTTCAGTTGGTGAAATGACTGAAAACCAATTCCGTGTTGGTTTAGTTCGTGTAGAGCGTGCAGTTAAAGAACGTTTAAGCCAAGCTGAAACAGATAACTTGTCTCCGCAAGATTTAATCAATGCGAAGCCAGTTGCCGCTGCAATCAAAGAGTTCTTTGGTTCAAGCCAATTGTCTCAGTTCATGGACCAAAACAATCCATTGTCTGAGATTACGCACAAGCGTCGTGTATCTGCACTTGGTCCGGGCGGTTTGACACGTGAGCGTGCAGGCTTTGAGGTACGTGACGTACACCAAACTCACTATGGTCGTGTATGTCCAATTGAAACGCCTGAGGGTCCAAACATTGGTTTGATCAACTCGCTTTCAGTTTATGCGAAGTGTAATAACTTTGGTTTCTTGGAAACACCATACCGTAAAGTAGTTGATGGTCGTGTAACTGATGAAGTTGAATACTTATCTGCAATTGAAGAAGTGGGTACTGTCATTGCACAGGCCGATTCTGCAGTTGATAAAGATGGTACGTTAACTGAAGAAATGGTTTCTGTACGTCACCAAGGTGACTTCGTTCGTATGTCACCTGAAAAAGTAACGCATATGGACGTATCTGCACAACAGGTTGTTTCTGTTGCAGCATCGCTTATTCCATTCCTTGAACACGATGACGCCAACCGTGCATTGATGGGTTCAAACATGCAACGTCAGGCTGTTCCGACATTGCTTGCTGACAAGCCGCTTGTTGGTACAGGTATGGAAGCAAACGTAGCACGTGACTCAGGTGTGTGTGTGATCGCAAACCGTGGTGGTGTGATTGAGTTTGTTGATGCATCTCGTGTAGTCATTCGTGTCAATGAAGACGAGATGGTTGCTGGTGAAGCAGGTGTAGATATTTACAACCTGATCAAATATACCCGTTCGAACCAAAATACATGTATCAACCAAAACGTTGTTGTACGTTTAGGTGATAAAGTGGCTCGTGGTGATGTTCTTGCCGATGGTCCTTCGACTGATGGCGGTGAGCTTGCACTGGGTCAAAACATGCGCGTTGCGTTCATGACGTGGAATGGTTACAACTATGAAGACTCGATCTTGTTATCAGAACGTGTACTTCAAGAAGACCGTTTAACCTCGATTCACATCCAAGAATTGTCATGTGTCGCACGTGATACTAAGTTAGGTGCAGAAGAAATTACTGCCGATATTCCTAACGTTGGTGAAGCTGCACTGTCTAAGTTGGATGAGTCTGGTATTGTTTATATCGGTGCTGAAGTAACTGCTGGCGATATCCTTGTGGGTAAAGTAACTCCTAAAGGTGAAACACAGTTAACACCTGAAGAAAAATTGCTCCGTGCAATCTTCGGTGAAAAAGCTGCTGATGTGAAAGATTCATCATTACGCGTTCCATCGGGTACTAAAGGTACCGTGATTGACGTTCAAGTGTTTACACGTGATGGTCTTGAAAAAGATGAACGTGCTCAAGCAATTGAAAAAGCGCAACTTGATGCATACCGTAAAGACTTGAAAGAAGAATACAAAATCTTTGAAGAAGCAGCACGTGAACGTATTGTTCGTTTGTTGACAGGTCAAGAGTCGAACGGTGGTGGTACAACTAAACGTGGCGACAAGCTTTCTGAAGATGTGTTGTCTGGTTTAGAGTTGGTTGATTTACTTGAAATCCAACCAAGTGATGAAGCGATTGCTGAACGTTTAACACAAATTCAAGTGTTCTTGAAAGAAAAGAGCTTTGAAATTGATGAGAAGTTTGCAGAGAAAAAACGCAAACTTTCTACAGGTGATGAATTAACAACAGGTGTATTGAAAGTTGTTAAGGTTTACTTGGCTGTTAAACGTCGCATCCAACCGGGTGATAAGATGGCGGGTCGTCACGGTAACAAGGGTGTTGTTTCTAACATCTTGCCAGTTGAAGATATGCCGCACGATGCCAATGGTGTTCCAGTCGATATCGTATTGAACCCGCTGGGTGTACCGTCACGTATGAACGTGGGTCAGATTCTAGAGACTCACTTAGGTATGGCAGCGAAAGGTCTTGGCGAAGAAATCGACAAGATGTTAAAAGCGCAACGTACTGTACTTGAGCTTCGTGGATTCTTAGACAAGATTTATAACAAAGTTGGTGGCGAGCAAGAAGATCTTGATAGCTTAACTGATGATGAGATCTTGGTTCTTTCTGGTAACCTTCGTAAGGGTGTTCCACTTGCAACGCCTGTATTTGATGGTGCTGAAGAATCACAAATTAAAGACTTATTAGAGCTTGCGAACATTTCACGTACTGGTCAAACAGTATTATATGATGGTCGTACAGGTGAACAGTTTGACCGTCCTGTAACTGTAGGTTACATGTACATGCTGAAACTGAACCACTTGGTAGACGACAAGATGCACGCGCGTTCTACTGGTTCTTACTCATTAGTTACTCAACAGCCGCTTGGTGGTAAAGCACAATTCGGTGGTCAGCGTTTCGGTGAGATGGAAGTCTGGGCGCTTGAAGCATATGGCGCAGCTTACACGCTTCAAGAAATGCTTACTGTTAAGTCGGATGACGTTGAAGGTCGTACCCGTATCTATAAGAACATTGTAGATGGTAACCATTATATGGACCCAGGTATGCCTGAATCGTTCAACGTATTGACCAAAGAGATCCGTTCTTTAGGTATCAACATTGAACTGAAAAATGGTGACTAAGAAATCTCCCCCAGCCCCTCTTTATTAAAGAGGGGAGTAAGTCCCCCTTTATAAAGGGGGATTTAGGGGGATTAGATATTCCCAAATTTCAGTAAAAACAATATTTGTGACCCAGTTGGGAGAGCGTAGCTCCCCAACACACGGAGAAAAAAATTGAAAGACTTGCTCGATATCATGCGCAAAAAGACGGATTCAGACGGTCATGCTCCAGTTGAGTTTGATCGCATCCGTATTGGTCTTGCGTCACCAGAAATGATTAAGTCATGGTCTCATGGTGAAGTTAAAAAGCCTGAAACCATTAACTATCGTACGTTCAAACCAGAACGTGATGGTTTATTCTGTGCCAAAATTTTTGGCCCAGTCAAAGATTACGAATGCTTGTGTGGTAAATACAAGCGTATGAAATACAAAGGCGTCATTTGTGAAAAATGTGGCGTTGAAGTAACAACTGCGAAAGTTCGTCGTGAGCGTATGGGTCACATCGAGCTGGCGTCTCCAGTTGCACACATTTGGTTCTTAAAATCACTTCCGAGTCGTATCGGTCTATTATTAGACATGACTTTACGTGATATTGAACGTGTATTGTATTTCGAATCTTACGTGGTTACTGACCCAGGTATGACTCCATTTGAGAAATACCAACTTTTAAACGATGAAGAATACTTCAATGCTTTAGAAGAACACGGTGATGAATTCACTGCGAAAATGGGTGCAGAAGCTGTTCAAGACTTGTTAAAAGACATTGATCTTGAAAACGAAATTTCACGTTTACGTGAAGAAATTCCAAACACAACGTCTGAGACGAAGCTGAAAAAAGCGTCTAAGCGTTTGAAGTTGATGGAAGCGTTTAAAGAGTCAAACAACAAGCCAGAATGGATGGTGATGAATGTACTTCCAGTACTTCCACCAGATCTTCGTCCGTTAGTACCACTGGAAGGTGGTCGTTTCGCGACTTCTGATTTGAATGACCTTTACCGTCGTGTGATCAACCGTAACAACCGTTTGAAGCGTCTTCTTGACCTTGCAGCGCCAGACATTATCGTACGTAACGAAAAACGTATGTTACAAGAGTCTGTCGATGCATTGTTAGACAACGGTCGTCGTGGTCGTGCAATCACAGGTTCGAACAAACGTCCGCTTAAATCTTTGGCTGACATGATCAAAGGTAAGCAAGGTCGTTTCCGTCAAAACTTACTTGGTAAGCGTGTAGACTATTCAGGTCGTTCGGTCATTACCGTAGGTCCTACTTTACGTTTGCACCAATGTGGTCTTCCGAAGAAAATGGCACTTGAACTCTTCAAGCCATTCATTTTCGCGAAACTACAAGCATCTGGCCAAGCAACCACCATTAAAGCTGCGAAGAAAATGGTTGAGCGCGAAACGCCAGAAGTTTGGGACGTTCTTGCTCACGTGATTCGTCAACACCCTGTGATGTTGAACCGTGCGCCTACACTTCACCGTTTGGGTCTTCAAGCATTTGAACCGATCCTGATTGAAGGTAAAGCGATTCGTCTTCACCCGCTCGTTTGTGCTGCGTTTAACGCCGACTTCGACGGTGACCAAATGGCGGTACACGTACCATTAACACTTGAAGCGCAGTTAGAAGCGCGTGCGTTAATGATGTCGACCAACAACATCTTGTCTCCAGCGAACGGTGAGCCAATCATCGTACCGTCTCAGGACGTTGTCTTAGGCTTGTATTACATCACGCGTGATGCGATCAATGCCAAAGGTGAAGGCATGGTGTTTGCAGATACTCACGAAGTGAACCGTGCACTTGCAACAGGTCAGGTAAATTTACACGCTCGCGTAAAAGCACGTGTACACCAGACTGTGATTGATGAAAATGGTAACCGTGAACAGCAAACCATTGTTGTGGATACCACACCTGGTCGCTGCTTACTTTGGGAAGTTGTGCCAGAAGGTATGGATTTCCAACAAATCAACGTTGAGATGACCAAGAAAAACATCTCTAAATTGATTAACTCTTGCTACCGTAAATTAGGTCTTAAAGATACAGTGATCTTTGCGGACCAATTGATGTACTTAGGTTTCCGTCAAGCGACACGTTCAGGCGTATCGGTCGGTATGGAAGACATGGTGATTCCACCTGCGAAGTACTCAATTATTGAAAAAGCGGAAGTTGAAGTTCGTGAAATTGAGCAACAGTTCGAACAAGGTTTCGTAACTGCGGGCGAACGTTACAACAAAGTTGTCGATATTTGGGCACGTACCAACGACCAAGTAGCGAAAGCGATGATGGACAACTTGTCTTTTACTACTGTTAAAAACAAACAGGGTGAAGATGAGAAGCAAAAATCATTCAACTCGATCTATATGATGTCTGACTCAGGTGCTCGTGGTTCGGCAGCTCAGATTCGTCAGTTAGCGGGTATGCGTGGTTTGATGGCGAAACCAGATGGTTCGATCATTGAAACTCCAATTAAAGCGAACTTCCGTGAAGGTTTGACCGTACTTCAGTACTTCATTTCAACACACGGTGCGCGTAAAGGTTTGGCCGATACAGCACTGAAAACAGCAAACTCTGGTTACTTGACACGTCGTCTTGTAGACGTAGCGCAAGACTTGGTTATTACTGAGCCTGACTGTGGTACTTTGGGCGGTCTTGTCATGACTCCGTTCATTCAAGGCGGTGACGTGATCGAGAACTTAGGTACTCGAGTACTGGGCCGTGTTGTTGCTGAAGATGTGAAGAAAGCAGGTTCTGACGACGTTATCCTGCCACGTAACACTTTGATTGATGAGAAACTTGCAAACTTCTTGGAAGAGCAAGGTGTCGATGAAGTTAAAGTACGTTCAGTGGTTGCGTGTGAATCTACATTCGGCGTATGTGCGAAATGTTATGGTCGTGACCTTGCACGTGGTCATCAGGTGAACCCTGGTGAGTCTGTGGGTGTTATGGCTGCGCAGTCGATTGGTGAGCCGGGTACACAGTTAACAATGCGTACCTTCCACGTAGGTGGTGCTGCAAGCCGAACGTCTGCTGCAAACAGCGTACAAGTTCGTAATAAAGGTACCGTACGTTTCCACAATGTGAAAACAGTACAACATGCTAAAGGTCACTTGGTATCGACTTCTCGTTCAGGCGAAATCGGTATTGCAGATGATTTAGGCCGTGAGCGTGAGCGTTATAAACTGCCATACGGTGCGTCTATCTTGTTGAAAGATGGCGAAGCTGTAGAAGCAGGCGGTATCGTAGCGACTTGGGATCCGCACACCCACCCACTTGTAACAGAAGTTGCAGGTAAAGTACGTTTCAGCCAAATTGCTGATGGCGTCACTGTTACCTCTAAAACTGATGATGCAACTGGTATGACAACGATTGAAATCTTACCTGTGACTGCACGTCCTGCATCTGGTAAAGATTTACGTCCTGCTGTTGTTCTTGATACGACGGATGGTGGTGAGCAGTTTTACTTCCTACCACAAAACACGATTCTTTCTGTCCGTGATGGCGAAACAATTGGTGTGGGTGACGTTATTGGTCGTGTACCACAAGAAACTTCACGTACGCGTGACATTACCGGTGGTCTACCGCGTGTAGCTGACTTGTTCGAAGCGCGTAAACCGAAAGAGCATGCAATTCTTGCTGAAATTTCAGGTGTTGTAAGCTTCGGTAAAGAGACTAAAGGTAAGAACCGTTTAGTGATTACTCCAGATGATGGTTCTGAGATTTACGAAGAGCTGATTCCTAAATGGCGTACCATTAACGTGTTCGAGGGTGAGCATGTCAACCGCGGTGAAACCATTTCTGATGGTCCACAAAACCCGCATGACATCTTGCGTTTGAAAGGTGAAGTTGCATTAACCAACTACATCGTGAACGAAGTTCAAGACGTTTACCGTCTGCAAGGTGTAAAAATCAACGACAAGCACATTGAAGTCATCGTACGTCAAATGTTGCGTAAAGTTGATATCACTGATGGCGGTGATACAAGCTTCATCAAAGGCGAGCAAGTGGATTACATCCGTGTAATGCAAGAGAACCAAGCTGTTCTTGCGCAAAACAAGTTCCCTGCGAAGTTTGAACGTCAATTGATGGGTATTACCAAAGCGTCGCTTTCTACTGACTCATTTATCTCTGCTGCATCGTTCCAGGAAACCACTCGCGTGTTAACTGAAGCGGCTGTAACAGGTAAAGAAGATGATTTACGTGGCTTGAAAGAGAACGTGGTTGTAGGTCGTTTGATTCCTGCAGGTACGGGTCTTGCGTATCACTTAGAGCGTCGTCGTCAAGAAGCTGAAGCTGCAGAGCATGAGCTTGTAAACGACTTCTCTGATGTGGATCAAGCATTAAGCCAAGCATTTAGCGATGAGTTTAACGGTCTGTAATTAGCCCTTTAAATGAATAAAAAGCCACCTTCGGGT
>NZ_QKVN01000064.1:0-12695 GCF_003231195.1 Acinetobacter sp. WCHAc060042 | reverse complement strand
ATTTAGGCAAAGCTTTTAAACCAATACAGTTGCCATTTTTCCACCATGACCCTTCGGCATATTGGTCTAAAGAGCCAACAGCTAAATACCATTTAAATTTGCCGTCAGGTTCTAGTAGAAGCTCAGAACCAACCTCCATAACGCCCTGCAAATAATAATGTCCAGCCCAAGCCTGAGCTGAATCTAGAAACTTTACTTCCTGACAGGATGTTTGATTTTCATCATTGCTCTTAGCATAAAGCGAGGTAGTGCAGGATAGGGCGATCATGCAGAGTAGTTTTGAAATTGGTGTATGCATTTTTATAATCTCTTGATCTATTTTTTCATCTTGCTTTATTTTTAGCATAAATAAACCCGACACATCGAGATGAATCGGGTAAGTTGTTTCAAATCTAATAGTTACTGTTCTAAATAAGGGTTTTCAAAACCGAGTTTAGCCAAAATTTCAATTTCTATGCCTTCCATTTCTTCAGCATCTGCTTCTGATGTTTCATGGTCATAGCCCATAAGGTGCAAAGTGCCATGGACCAGCATATGAGTGAAATGCGTCAATGGCGCTTTGTTTTGTTCTTTTGCTTCCGACAACACCACAGGAATACAAATGACCAAATCGCCAATGGGAAATGAGTCAAGAATCTGCGCCATTTCATCGGGCAAATCACTCGGAAAAGACAACACATTGGTTGATTTATCTTTGCCACGATATTCCAAATTCAATTTATGACTTTCATCATGGTCAACACAAGCAATACCAATTTCACAGTTACTCTGTGTGCCAATATGACGTAAAACAGTTTCTACAACTTTTTTGAGATAGCCACGTTTCAAGACCAATTCAGGGGCTTGAAAGTCCTGTTGTAGAGAAAGACTCAGTTTCAAAATAGATCCTTAGATAATAAAGCCTACTGACAGGGTTTAGCTGTCAGTAGGCTGTAATTTAATGCTGAGCATCAGCAGCAGCATCATTTTCAGCCACTAAGGCTTCTTGACGCGCTTTGCGTTCAGCACGCGCTTCAGCGGTTAAGCGATGTTGTTCTGCATCCCATCCCTCATAAGCTTCAACAATTTTTTGCACCAGCTGGTGACGTACCACATCACGAGAGTGGAAGCGGGTAATGTGAATTTCTTTGATCTTGTCGATGATGCGTAAAGCATGTGCCAGACCAGATTGCTGACCACGCGGTAAGTCGACCTGTGTGATATCCCCAGTAATCACTGCACGTGAACCAAAGCCTAAGCGTGTGAGGAACATTTTCATTTGTTCAGGCGTGGTGTTTTGTGCTTCGTCTAAAATCACGAAAGAGTGGTTTAAGGTTCGACCACGCATATAAGCCAGTGGTGCGACTTCAATCACCTGACGTTCAATCAGTTTAGCCACTTTTTCAAAGCCAAGCATTTCATACAAGGCATCGTAGAGTGGACGTAAATACGGATCAATTTTCTGGCTTAAATCACCTGGGAGGAAACCCAATTTTTCACCTGCTTCAACGGCAGGGCGAACCAATAAAATCCTTTGAATTTCATTGCGTTCTAGCATGTCAACTGCTGCTGCAACGGCGAGATAGGTTTTACCTGTACCCGCAGGTCCAATACCAAAAGAAATATCGCTTTGTAGAATACGCTGCACATAACGCTTTTGGTTGGCACCGCGTGGATTGATACGACCTTTACGGGTTTGGAGCCACACTTCATCTAAACCAGTGTGCTCTTGCCCATCAAGGTCTTCTTGCAATTCACGGTCAGTCTGACTGCCTTGAATCATGAGGTGTAAGGTGTCGGCACTGATTTGTACCGTATTTTCTGCTTCTTCATGCAGGCGATGAAGCAGACCTTCTGCTCTCTCAACTGCATCCATTTCACCATCGACATAAAATGCATCACCTCGATGGGAAATAGTGACATCTAAACGCTGTTCGATTTGTTTCAAATGACCGTTATAAGCACCGAGCATGCTCTTTAAACGTTCAATTGAAACCCCAGGAAAAGTTACTGTACGTCGAATCGCTGCAGTCAAGAGAATTCCTTTAAGTAGTCAGAATCTATTCTCTTACATTACGCCACGTCAGGCTCAAGATTCAAGAGTTCGCCATAAACAAAATTCAAAGTTTTAATCTCTGTCACTTCGATTTCTGCGAAACGTCCGACCCATGCTGCATCACCAATAAAACTCACATAACGAGTGTTATCCGCCGTACCAATCAGTAGGTTTGGATCTTTATCCGAAACTTTCTCGACCAAAACGCGTTGAATCGTGCCGAGCATGGCATCGGTCTTTTCAATACTCGATTGTTTAATCCACTTTTGGACTTTGGATAAACGTTCTTTTTTCACGTCTTCAGAAGTGGTGTCTTCAAGCTCAGATGCAGGTGTACCTGGACGTTTTGAATAAACAAAACTGTAAGAATGATCGAAATCCATGTCTTTGATAAACTGATAAGTTTCTTCAAAGTGTGCATCGGTTTCACCTGGGAAACCAATGATAAAGTCACTGGATAAATGCATATCTGGACGAACTTTGCGTAATTTGGCAATTTTATCGATATAGACATCAATGGTGTGGTTACGCTTCATGGCTTGCAATACATCGTTTGAGCCGCTTTGTACGGGCAAATGTAGATGCGACACCATTTGCGGTAGATCACGGTAGCATTCAATCAAGTCATCATTAAACTCAAGGGGGTGTGATGTAGTATAACGCAAACGACCAATGCCCGGAATTTCTGCAACAAGACGTAACAAGTCTGCAAAAGTACAGATATTGCCTTCGAAGGTTTCACCGCGGTAACCATTCACGTTTTGACCTAATAGCGAAATCTCACGGACGCCTTTTTCGGCTAAGGTGGCAATTTCAGCTAAAACGTCATCCAGCGGACGAGAAACTTCTTCACCACGGGTGTAGGGCACCACACAGAATGAACAATATTTTGAACAACCTTCCATAATTGAAACAAAAGCCTTGTAACCTTCCACACGCGGTTCAGGTAAAAAGTCGAATTTTTCAATGTCAGGGAAAGAAATATCTACCAATTTGATTTTTTCTTTCTTGGGTTTTTCGATTTGATCAAAGTGCTGATCGAGCATTTGTGGTAAACGGTGCAAGGTTTGTGGACCGAAAATCATGTCGACATAGTTGGCACGTTTTTGAATGTTGTCGCCCTCTTGAGAGGCTACACAACCACCGACACCAATGATCAGGTCAGGGTTTTTGTCTTTCAGCTTGCGCCAACGACCCAGCTCAGAGAACACTTTTTCTTGGGCTTTTTCGCGAATCGAACAGGTATTCATCAGTAGAATATCGGCTTCTTTCGGGTCTTGGGTCAGTACATAGCCGTGTGAGTCGCCCAGTAAGTCTGCCATACGGTGACTGTCATACTCATTCATCTGACACCCTTGCGTTTCGATATACAGTTTTTTAACTGATCCATCGGTGGCTGGGGTGTGCTGTGGCTGGGTGACAGTGTTTTCTGAGGCAGCTTGGGCACTATTTGGAATGAAGGTTTGAACCGTCATGTAGGCTCCTAAGGGGGATGAATCTAGGTTTTTTGTGTCTGATCGGTATCTGTGGCGGCGAAAGCAGGGCTTGGCTAGCGACAAAAATGCTCGATCAAGCACCATTTGAAATCTACGAAAGGCGCATATTTTAGCAGGAAATCTGAATAAACTTATAGCTTTAAATCTGAAGCTAAAAAAGATTGATTTGTGAAGTGAAAATACAGGAAAATTAATATTGTCTAATCATAAGGTTACATAAGAGAACAATAGAGTCTGTTATGAGTTATTAAACTAATCAAAATGATGAGACGAGACTAGGCTATACAAAGATGACAGAAGGCACACCCATGTTAAAACGATTACAGAATAAATATTATCAAGTGTTTGCGTTGGGTGTAGCTGCCTTGGGTTTATCTGCAGCGACACATGCCGCAGATGAACAATTCAATGATGCTTTACGCGCAGCCAATACGGGCAATGTCAGCTTGTTGCAAGAATATCAAAGCAGCATGCAGGGTGATGTCTTGGGCTATTACCCTGAATATTGGCTATTAAACAGTAATTTAGCGTTGCAACCAGCGGCCAATATCGTGGGCTTTGCACAGCGCTATCCTCAGTCCGCGATGGCTGAAAAATTGGCAGCAGACTATATTGAAGAAAAAGTCAAAATGGCTGACTTTACTTCCGCACAGCCAGTATTGGCGTATGTGTCTAATGCAGACCAAGCAGAAAGCTGTGCTATGGCGCAAGTCCGCGCCAAGTCGGGCGACCCTTTGGTTTTCGCCGAATATAAAGATGTTTGGCTCGCGACCAATTCACAGCCTGAGTCATGTACTGGGCTGGGACGCATGATGCTGTCGAGCCCTCTCATGACGGAACAAGACAAGCAACAACGTCTATGGGCGCAGCTTCGTGCAGGGCAGTCAGGTCAAGCGATTGCAACCGCACAGACCATCGGTATGAATTTGTCTTTAGCGCAGCTGAATAGCATTCAAGCTGATCCACTGAATTATCTATGGTCAGCACCGAAAGCATCGGCTGTAGATCAAGCATATTTAATTTATGCCATTGGGCGCTTAGCCGATAGTGATCTAAATACTGCATTGGCTTCGGTAAAGCGTGCTGCAGAGGGTACCCCTGAGTCGGTGCAAAAAGCGTTGTACCGTGCTGTGGGGTATATCGGTGGCACAACTGTCATGAAAAATAATTTTAATGTGGAGGTATTACAAGCCTTCGATCGGAGTTATGGTTTAGCATTGAGTGAAGAAGAAGCCGAAATTTATGCACGCCAAGCCATTCGCTTTGGTGCATGGGAGAGCGTGATTCGTGCCGTTGATGGTATGAGTGTGACGCAAAAACAAGAAGATCGCTGGCAATATTGGTTAGCCCGTGCTTCAGAACAACGCGGTGATGCAAAATCAAAAGCCTTGGCGCGTGAGATCTTCAAAAAATTGTCAGTAGGTGACGATTATCATAACTTATTGGCAAAAGATCGTATTGGACAACGTTATCAGACCATTCCTGCGAATACCCAACCGAGCAATGCTGACATACAACGTTTGAATCAGGATATTCATTTTAGCCGTGCTTTTACACTGCGCAATGTCAACGCACCAGACAATTATGTCAACCGTGAGTGGAATTGGGCGGTCAGACAAGCTTATTTAAAACAAGATGATGGTTTAATTTTGGCTGCTGCTAAACGTGCAACAGAAATGGGATGGTATGACCGAGCAATCTATGCAGCCGATCGAACGGTCAAGCAACATAACTATAGCTATCGCTATGCCATGCCACACCAAAGTTATGTGGTGAGTCACAGTCGTAATGCAGGCATAGATCCTGCATGGGCGTATGGGCTAATGCGCCAAGAAAGCCGCTTTGTCACCCATGCACGCTCGCATGTCGGGGCAGGTGGCTTGATGCAAATCATGCCAGATACGGCAAAATTGGTCGCAAGACAAATGGGTGAAACCTATAATCCAGCCGCACTGAGTGATATGAATACCAATGTACGTTATGGCACTTTCTATCTGTCCATGATCCAAAGTCAATTAAGCAATAATCCAGTGTTGGCGACAGCAGGTTATAATGCAGGTCCGAACCGTGCACGTCGTTGGCAGCCTGAAAATCAAGCCATTGCAGCGGATCAATACACGGAAAGTATTCCACTGACTGAAACCCGAGATTACGTCAAGCATGTGATGAGTAATGCCACGCATTATGGTGTTTTGCTTGGCCAAGGACCACAGTCCATTACTCAGCGCATGCAAAATATTCCTTTTAAAAGTCAATAATAAAGGTCTAGACATTTTATGGTTTTGATGTCACTCCCATCAGTCTTAACGCAAAAACTACTGCAGATGATTGGTAGTAGTCTTGTTTTGGGATTTTTTACGACATCTGCTCATGCTGCACCGACGGTATTTGGTTATGTGATGGAAATTCAAATGACACCCGCCGTGTGTATGTTTGATAACCAAGGCTCGAAAAAACGGAAGTGTCTAGAAGGTTATTCACTCAATATTACGGGTTTATATCCTGAAACCACCACACGGGAGTGTCAGACCAATTCTTCTGCGGTCCTTTCTCCGCTTCAAACCAAAGTCGTGGCGAGAGTCATGCCTGATGAACATGCGCGCCGCCAGTTATGGGCAGAAATTGGCGGTTGTGTGCCGATGAATGCCAGTCAGTATTTCCGTAATGTGATTAATTATGCAGAGCGTTTAAAAATTCCTGCAGATTTGACTTCTTCTGAAAATAAAACCGCACAGCTCAATACACTGCGAGGGCAATTTCAACGTTTAAACCCAGGGCTACCTGCAAGTGGGCTACGTTTTAGCTGTCGGACACAACGACAAACCAACATTTTGACCGAAGTCAAGGTCTGTTATAAACCCAACGGTCAGTACAAAGCTTGTGCAGAGAATATTCAAGAAAACTGCCCAAGTTCCTTTGCGATCAAAGGTTCTTACTAATCTCTTTTTCTAAATTAATTTATATTTCCTATCATACTTTTGTTGGAATTCATTCTCTTTTACATGCATCTGCCAAAGTATTGGAGTACAATCTTTGCCGTTTATGATTATTAAGATTAGATAGAACAGCTATTTAATCATATCTAACGTTCCTCAAATGGAGATAAGTACATGAAGCAACCTGTTCGCGTTGCCGTTACTGGCGCAGCTGGTCAAATTGGTTACAGCCTATTATTCCGTATCGCTAGTGGCGAAATGTTAGGTAAAGACCAACCAGTTATTCTGCAATTGTTAGAAGTTCCTTTTGAGAAAGCTCAAGCTGCGCTTAAAGGCGTAATGATGGAATTAGACGACTGTGCTTTCCCATTATTGGCTGGCATGATCGGTACTGATGATCCTAAAGTTGCATTTAAAGATGCTGACTACGCGTTATTGGTTGGTTCACGTCCACGTGGTCCAGGTATGGAACGTGCTGACTTGTTGAAAGTGAACGGTGAAATCTTCATTGGTCAAGGTCAAGCACTAAACGAAGTTGCTAGCCGTGACGTTAAAGTACTTGTTGTGGGTAACCCAGCAAACACCAATGCTTACATCGCAATGAAATCTGCTCCAGATCTTCCAGCGAAAAACTTCACAGCAATGTTACGTCTTGACCACAACCGTGCCTTGACTCAACTTGCTCAAAAAGCAGGTGTTGCAGTTTCTGACATCGAAGATATGACTGTTTGGGGCAACCACTCTCCAACAATGTATGCTGACTACCGTTTTGCAACTGTGAATGGCGAAAGCTTAAAAGACAAAATCAACGATGCGGCTTGGAACAAAGATGTGTTCCTTCCAACTGTTGGTAAACGTGGTGCTGCGATCATCGAAGCACGTGGTTTGTCTTCTGCTGCGTCTGCTGCAAACGCTGCAATCGACCATATGCGCGATTGGGCTCTTGGTACAAACGGCAAATGGGTAACAATGGGTATTCCTTCTGACGGTTCTTATGGTATTCCAGAAGGCGTAATGTTCGGTTTCCCTGTAACAACTGAAAATGGCGAATACAAAATCGTTGAAGGTCTTGAGATCGACGAATTCAGCCGTGAGCGTATCAACTTCACTCTGAACGAGTTAGAAGAAGAACGTGCAGCAGTTGCTGACATGGTTAAATAATTTAATCGAACTGATTAAGTTGAAAAAGCACTCCATTTCGGGGTGCTTTTTTTATACAAATGTTTTATTGAACAAAAAATAACATGCTGAGATATAGACACAACTGACTAAAAAATAAGCATACCTTAATCTGTAAAGGTATGATCAAGGGCTTGAGGAGAACAATGATGTTTGATCAACAACCGACTTTAGAACTTTTATTTGAGCAATTGGGGCTTGATGCAAGTGCGGATGCGATAAATCAGTTTATTGACACACATCAACTCACTTCAGATGTTCCATTGCATAAAGCACCTTTTTGGTCTAAAGCACAGCATGATTTTATTATCAGCAATTGGAAAAAAGATGATGAATGGTCATTGGTCGTTGACCAGTTAAACGAGCAATTACACACAGAAAATAAACTTTCGGGTTCGTGTCATTTATAATCACAAATTGAAACAACAAACCTAGTTTTAAGACTAGGTTTTTTTAAAAAATACATATAAGTTTATTCAATAACAATTGACAATAGTATTGATAAGGAGGGCGAGATGCTCAATCAACACAAACCATCCTTAGAGCTTTTATTTTCTCAACTGGGACTTGCTAATAGTGCAGCTGCCATTGAGTTATATATTCGTACGCATCAACTACCCGCTCATCAATCTTTACATGATGCAGCGTTTTGGAATCCAGCACAGCGTGCATTACTCATCAGCCATTTGGTGCAAGATGATGACTGGGCGATTATGGTCGATGAACTCAATCAACAACTGCACTTAGATGCTTATAAGCTTCAAACAGCTTAAATGAATGATCACAACTGAAAGCAACACGGTCTTTGAACTATAAAAAACGCCTGATCACAGGCGTTTTTTATTCTTTAGGTGTATAACTTGGATGCCCACATTTTAGTGCAATTTACTTTGTATGAGTTTGATAAACCAATCTTCTTGATGGAAGCTGATAAAAGCGGCATGTTCACGCAGTAAAATGAAATCAAACTCTGTACTTTTTGCATATTTTCCAAGCCAGTGTCGTGCCAATGCAGATTCTTTTCTACTCACAGAGGCGTAGGCCAAAAACAGGTAAATATCACCCTGACCATAGCTGGTCAGTGGTTTTAAAATTTGCTGTGTAATCAACGCAAAGCGATCTTCTTTGGTGATTTCAAAGTACAGCATATATGCCTTAGCAAGATGCAAAGACAAATTGAGGTACAAAGACAGAGGCATTTCCTCAAACTCAATTCGACCTTGCTCAAGTAATACCACCGCTTCTTGTAAAAAGTGGACTTGTTCTTGGCGCAGTTGGCTCAGTGTGACTAACTGTAAGCGCAAATCAGCACGCTCAAGTGCTAATTCAGGGCTATTGCCTTGTAAGTAGAGTTGGTCTGTTTCACCAATACGCTGAATAATGTGTTGACTGTTGGCACGCATCGGTTACATCCTCCTCAATGAATGTTCAGTATATGAGGATGCTTTTTACAATTTAAAGTCTTATTGCCTGAATCACAGAATTGTACTGTCACTCCGTAACCATGCGGTAATTGATAAACGTTGATGTTTGGCTTTTAAAACCTCATGTAGCAAGTCACTTTGAAACAGTGCGATACGATTTGGCTTGGGTTGCAGTACGTGCCAAATGTTATTTTTATCTTGTAGATGAAGCTCTCCTCCCCAGCTGTCTTGCCAGTCTTCATGTAAGTAGTAAACCGCAGAAATCATACGACCATTTTTACCTTGAGGATTATCACGGTGTAGTGCATAAAACTCGCCAGCGTTATAGCAAGCAAAATGCGCTTCGACGTCCCGAATACCAAGATAAAAAGCACGGTTGAGCTCTTGACCTAAGCTGAAAAGGGACTGTACATGTTGATTGGAAATGTGGAGTTCGGGATGTAACCATAAAATGTGATCACTACGGATCTTACTGATGACACCGTTTTGAATAGCGGCTTCACGAAAGCGGTTTAAGTTCGAAGTGCATTCTTCAATGAGTTGATGTACATAGTCATCAGAGTAGGCGTCATCAATGATGGCAAAACCATGTTGATCTAAATCATCTAGGATTTGATCAACATTCCAAGACTTTGGGAGAAGAACTGCTTCCATAACATAAAACCTAAAAGACAAAGAAAAGCCGCTGTTATTCTAGTGTAAGAAAGCTGTCTGAACGAAACTATTTTTCATGCTAAAATACTCATTGATTTTAGGAATAATACAAACATGAATTACCGTCACCATTTCCATGCAGGCAACTTTGCCGATGTCATGAAGCATGTTCTTTTGCTTCAGATTTTGACTCGCCTCAATCAAAAAGATAAACCGTATCGTTATATTGATACGCATGGCGGTGCTGGTAAATATGATTTATCGACTTCAGAAGCACAAAAGTCAGGTGAGTTTTTAAATGGCATCCATCGTTTAGTGAAACTAGATGATTCAATTAAGCGTAATGCGCCTGAAGGCGTTCAGCAGTATTTAAAAATTGTTGAAAAAATGCGTGAAGGTTCAGGTAAAGGTGCCTATCCTGGTTCGCCGTGGTTTGCATTAGAAGGCATGCGTGAAATCGACAAAGCCACTATTTTTGAAATGCAGCGTGATGTATTCCAACAGTTGTATTACAACGTTCGTGATAAACGCGCGGGTTTGCATGAGCGCGATGCGTATGAAGGCTTACTCGGTGTCATTCCGCCTAAAGAAAAACGCGGTTTGGTGATGATTGACCCACCTTATGAAGTTGAACGTAAAGACTTTCCACAGTTAGTTGACCTGATTGCAGCAGCACATAAAAAATGGTCAACAGGGGTCTTTGCGATTTGGTATCCGATTAAAGACCGCGCGATGATTGAACGTTTTGAAAAGAAAATGATTAAAACGGGTATTCGTCGTCAGTTGATTTGTGAAGTATGTGTTTGGCCAGATGACACTCCAGTGGGCTTAAACGGCTGTGGTCTATTGGTGATTAACCCGCCTTGGAAGTTTTCCGAAGATGCTGATGAGGCGTTACAGTGGTTATTCCCGCATTTACGTATGAGTGAAAATGGTGGTCATGCTGCTGTTCGTTGGTTAGTTGGCGAATAAAGACAGACTTAAAGAGAAAAAGGCTACATTAGGATCGACAGAAAATGACAAATATAAATAAACCTGAAAGCGAATCTACTCCACGCAGTGTTCCCAGCTTTGATGGGATCACTTTCGAGGTGGAAGAAGAAGAGCATACACAGGAAGGTCAAAAAGTAAAACGTCGAGGTATTTATTTGTGGCCGAACCTGATTACAACGGCAGCGTTGTTGTCAGGCTTTTATTCCATTATCGCTAGTATGAATGGTAATTTCCAACAAGCGATTTATGCTATTTTCTTAGCAGCATTGTTGGATGGCCTAGACGGCCGTGTGGCACGTGCAATCGGTGCGCAGAGTGCTTTTGGTGAGCAGTATGACTCTTTGTCTGATTTACTTGCCTTTGGTGTTGCGCCAGCGATTTTAATGTATAGCTGGAGTTTGGATTCGCTGGGTCGTATCGGTCTAGCGTGCTGTTTTGTCTATACCGCATGTGCTGCGTTCCGTTTAGCGCGTTTTAATGTGCAAATTGGTGTAGTCGATAAGCGTTACTTTATTGGTGTGGCTAGTCCGCTTGCAGCCATTATCATTATTTCATTGGTTTGGGTCGGGCTCGATTTTCCTGAAATTTTTGATATTCGTGAGCGCGGTATCCAAGCGATCAGCGCTGTAGTGATTGTTTCTGTTGGTCTATTGATGATTTCGAATATTAAGTATTATTCATTTAAAACAGTAGATCGCAAGCGCGTTCCATTTTTTGTTCTGCCGATTGCAGTCTTTATTTTTGCAGCAATGACCTACAATATTCCTGTGGGTATTTTGGTGATTTCCTTGATTTATGCGTTATCTGGATTTGTTACGACATTTTTAGCACGAAGCCAACAAAACCCATGATGAGTTAATAATATGTAGAAGGAGTGCGATATGTGGTTGTTCCAAGATTTTCTCGATCAGTCTAAACAACTTAATCAAACTCCTTCACGGTCTTTGCCTGCCTACCATCCGCCCAATAAGAAATACAAAATCATTCATCAGGCTGTAACCATTCCTAACCTTCCTGCACCATTACATTACTTAAATTTTTTGAGTATGATCGGGCAGCCCAACACGCCTATGCTTCGGAATAACAGTGCGATTCGAACCACAGCACTAGACACAGCAACGGTTCTAGCCAGTAGCAGTCCGCATATGGCAGGTCAACTGAGTCGCTATTCTATTTCTGCTGAATGTGCTTTTGAAAAACAACAATTTAAATTTGCAAACAAAGAACACGTTATAGGTGCATTTCCTAAATTTCAGATTCAACGAAAAGATAGTGAACTAAGCTTTGAGATAGAAGTTATCACCACACCCTTGATTTCTCATTTTACCAAGTTACGTTTTGGCTTAGCTGAACATTGGTCGGTGATGTGTCAGTGTCATGGCGAGGTAAAATACAAAGGACAACACTATGACATAGATCAACTCGGCGCATTTGAATATGGGCGCAGTGTTGACTTTAGTTATGTCCCTTTAGCTTTTTTTACATATCAAATCATTAATCTAGCAGATCAACGTCAGCTCTTATTAGAGCAAATTCGGGATTCATTTAATCGAGTCGTTCAGTCACGGATTTATTTACGTGATTTAAAAAAGCAGCAGACTTCCATGTTTGACCAAATGGTACGCTTTCAAGTTCATCGTGTTTATCCTGCTGTGAAAACGCCAAATGGGCAAAAAATGTATTTACCACGAGAGTTTGAATGGTGTTATCAAGGTGAGCAGGGATATCGGATACATATTTGCGCACAGAGCCGTGGAGACTTTAAGTTTGGCTTAGCAGCAGGTTATGTAGGAAGTTTTAAATATCAAGTCAAAATTGATAACTATGAAGAAAATGGTGAAAGTGGCTACTGTGAATATGTCGACTGTCGTGCTTTAAAGTGGCAAGAACATAACTCACAAGAAAAAATACGCAATGAAATAGGAGAAATTGTTCCCTTTTCACTCAAGAAATAAGAAAAAAGTAATATTTTGCTGAT
>NZ_QKVN01000063.1:0-12885 GCF_003231195.1 Acinetobacter sp. WCHAc060042 | reverse complement strand
GCTTTCAGGCTGCACAGCTCATTCGATTTCAACAAAGGTGCATGTCATTGTTTGTGTGCAGTGTGTGAATTGAGGAAGCCCCTACGAAGGATTTTTATTGCACTTATTTTTCACAAAACCATTACTTATCATCAGCGCTTGCTGTCTGGTCTTTTGAGAATATTGTTTTTTATTTTTAGCAATAATTTCGATCAAATTCAAAACATCTTGATCTAAATACTCAGGTCGCTTCTGAAGCCAGTTTAGAGCTAACTCAGGCCAATAGTTTGATGCACTTTCAGAAAGTGCATGAATGATTACTTTCCTCATATCTTTCAATGAGTATGTATATTTCTCTAGACTATTTTCATCCATTTCCAAGAGGAGCAATCCGTCTCTTACATCATTCATATCTACGTAATAGGCCTGTTAAATGCTATTGTTAAACTAGGTCGGTAAAGAAAAATGCCTCGTTGCATACTTTACTGATCTAGTATTTTCTTTTTTTGGGTGTAAACACCGCAATACAAAAAGCAATTGTCCAAAATGTCCACTTAGCAATCGAATTAAGTAATTCCTTATCTAAATCAAAAAATCTGACAACCAATTCGTGAATCACAAAAATAACAAGCCCAACCAAAAGCATTGAAAATAGTTTCTTCAACAAAGCGTTAAGGCCGTTCATTTTTTACTACTCATTTAAAAATTTCCAATGTGTGCATGATACTTTTTCTGTCGTCAGAACGGTCAACCTTTTCTATATTTTCGATAATAGTTTTGCAGGAATTTTGCATTTATTTTGCAGGAATTTTTACAAACTATAGGAAAAACAAAAAGATAACGTGAATTTTCAGCCTTTTATTGATATTTGTTATATGCACGGCTGTTAAATTTGATAAAAACTGAACATTCTGCTGAAAACTGCTTTTGACAATAAAAAAGACCGTCATTCTGACGGTCTAAATGGGTGACAAAAATAGAAAACCACTATGAATGTAACTGATCTTTCAATGCATAAAGCTGCTGTAAGGCTTCACGTGGACTTAAATTATCGACATCAAGGCTTTTGAGTAGTTCAAGTGCAGCAGAAGGTTTCTCAATTTCGACTACACGTTCAATTGTTTCAATTTCAGGTGTTTCTATTGCAGCAAACAGATCATTTTGAACGACTTTAGGTTTTTGCAGTTGTTGTTTCTCTAAAATTTTCAGACGATTTTGTGCTTCTTTGATCACACTGGCAGGAATACCTGCCAGTTTTGCTACTTGTAAGCCGTGACTTTGGCTCGCTGGCCCATGTTGGACTTTATGTAACAAAATCAGGTTGCCATTGAGTTCTTTTGCGGTGACATGGTAGTTATCAATAGCAGTTTCTTTGGCCAGCTCGGTCAGTTCAAAGTAGTGGGTGGCAAATAAACATAAACATTTAATACGTTTGGTTAAGTCAAGTACGCAAGCCCATGCCAAAGATAAACCATCATAGGTACTGGTGCCACGACCAACTTCATCCATCAGAACCAGAGACTGATTGGTTGCATGATGTAGGATTTGCGAGGTCTCAGTCATTTCCACCATAAAGGTCGATTTGCCTGTAGATAGGTCATCGGCAGAACCAATACGGGTAAAGATTCGATCAATAGGACCTAATACTGCCGATTGGGCAGGGACATAGGAGCCACAATAGGCCAATAAGCTAATTAAAGCCGTTTGGCGCATAAAGGTTGATTTACCCCCCATATTAGGACCAGTAATAATGGCCATACGGTGGTTGAAATCAAGTGTCGTGTCATTTGGTGTAAATGTAGCTTTGTTCAATGCCTCAACCACTGGATGACGTCCAGCAATAATTTTAACCCCAATTTCTGGGCTATACTCAGGACGTGACCAATTGCGTAAGCGAGTCTGATGTGCAAAGTTGGCTAAGAGGTCGATCTGCGCAATAGCGCTGCTCATCATTTGTAAATGACCAATATCGGCACGGAGTTCATCTAAAAGCATTTCGAACAGCATTTTTTCGCGAGCTAAAGCACGGGACTCACTTGAAAGCACCTTGTCTTCAAAGGTTTTTAGCTCAGGCGTGATATAACGCTCAGCATTTTTCAAGGTTTGACGGCGAATGTAGTGATCAGGCGCTTGCTCAGCTTGCGCACGGGTCAGTTCGATGTAGTACCCACTGACACGGTTATAGCCAATTTTTAAGGTCGAAATTCCCGTATTTTGACGTTCTTGAATTTCAAGGTCGATCAAGTACTGTCCCGCATGATCGCGGATTTTACGTAGTTCATCCAGTTCATGATCGAAACCTTCGGCTATTACATTTCCATCCCGTAAAAGCACTGGCGGATGTTCAACAATGGCGGACATTAAACGTTGATGTAAGCCATGGAAATCGCCTAATTCCTCATTCAATAGAGAAATGAGTGCGGACTGTTTACTTTGGATCACGGGTTGAATGGCATGACGTAAATAAGGGATTTGCGCACAGGCTTGGCGCAGTTGCACTAAGTCTCGTGGACGGGCACTGCCTAAAGCCACGCGACTGAGAACGCGTTCGATGTCTCCAATTTCTTTTAAGACTAAACGGACTGGTGATTCATGGTAGCCATCTACAAGACTTTTAGTCGCGTCTAAACGTGTGTCTAAGAGCTTGGTGTCACGTAATGGTTGCATTAGCGTGCGGCTAAGTAAACGTCCGCCCATGGCTGTTTGACAGTCATTGATGAGTTGAAATAATGACGTGCCGTGTTCAAACAGAGGTTCAACCAACTCTAAGTTTCTACGTGTCACAGGATCAAGCGCAATGAAATCACTGCTTTGTTCCAACTGAATAGAGCGAATATGCGGTAAGGCTGTCTTTTGCGTTTCTTTGGCATAATGAATCAGCGATGCTGCTGCCGCTTTGGCAAGCGGCAAATGGTCAATACCGAAACCTGCTAAAGTCGATACAGCAAACTGATCGCATAAGGTTTTTTGTGCGTTGTTTAGGTTAAAGTCGACATTCGGGCGGCGTGTTACCGGGCAGTCGAGTAGCTTTTTAATGTGTTCAATAATGTTGGGATCGACAATATTTTCATCGACCAAAATTTCACTTGGCATGAGACGAGACAGTTCAATACCGAGTTGCTCAAGTTGAAACTCTTGTTGCTGAACTTTAAATAAACCTGCACTCAAATCTAACAGTGCAATACCAATTTCGTTTTGTTGTATGCAAAGCGCCACAAGGTTTGAACTTTGATGTGCAGTCAGCAAGGCATCATCGGTCAGTGTACCTGGTGTAATAATCCTGACAACCCCACGTTCAACAGGGGCCTTACCTGTAACTTCGCCAATTTGCTCGCAAATGACGACTGTTTCACCTTTTTTTACCAAGCGCGCAAGGTAGCCTTCAGCTGCATGATAAGGAACACCTGCCATAGGGATGGGTTCACCATTGGCTTTGCCACGATGAGTCAGTGTAATTCCGAGAAGTTTAGCGGCCTTGTGTGCATCTTCAAAAAATAGCTCGTAGAAGTCACCCATACGATAGAACATCAAAGAATGTGGATGTTGCATTTTGACGCCCATGTACTGTTGCATCATCGGGGTGAGAGTGGATGTGTCAATCATTGAGTTATCTTGTTTCACTACAATAAAGCCTTTAAATTTAATATATTTTCAAAATACACACGGTAACTGTCTGATGTAATCCATCTCAATTCAATCTAAACCTAGACTGTATTTCCTAGTGAGAATAGGTTGTTGGACTTAATGCTACCTTATTGAGCATGAATAGTGCATACGCTTATATTAACAAATTGCACACCGCATCAGTGAGTTCCATTAAACAAAGTTAGTGAGTCCCTGTGAATCATGTGAAGTTGACTTTAAGTGATGGATAATAACTTAAGTGGAAAACTAATAGGTTCATCAAAATGATTAGAATAATAAAATGCGATTAAGCTAATGTGATTAATAAGTTAATGGTACAGGGAGTACATATACAATGTTGGGATTTAATTGGATTGACACTTTACCAGAACATATTCGTACTGAAATGCTTCAGAAAGCCAAAATATCTACTATTTTAAATGATCATATTCTGTACCAAGAGGGTGATCCGATTACATCTGTATTCCAAATCATAGATGGACAAATAAAAAAAAGTATCCTAACAGAATCAGGTCAAGAAATTTTACTCTATGTTTATTCAGAAGGAGAGTTAATTGCGGATAGTGCTGTCGTGGATCAATTACCATATCCTGTTACTTTAACAAGTCGAGGAACAACAAAACTCCGTGTATGGCAAGCTGAGGACATTCATTATTTTCGACATAAATATGTTCAAGTCGAAGAAGCAATGATCCAACAGGTCAATAGGCGATTACGTGCAACTTTACAATTAGTGAAAGAAATACTCACTTTACCTGTCAGTTTGCGTATCGCATCTCGTGTAAGTCAGATTAATGGAATCAAAGAATTATATGCACAAGATACCCATTTAATATTGTCTCAAATGGATATAGGGATGATGGTTGGTACGACTCGGCAAACAGTCAATAAAACACTACAGCAAATGAAGACTTTAGGGTTGATAGAAAGCCATTATGGAAAAATTAAAATTACAGATAAACATAAGTTAGAAGAATTTATTCAGGAAAACTTAAAAGATAACGATGAAATTTAAAAATAGCCCACAATGTAATTTAGCCGACATTCTACAGGTTTAAAAAGGCATAACTTTCTCTTAGGAACTTACCCACGGAGAAAGACATGTCAGGAATGACCCTTGCGCAAATAGCACAACAATATGCGCAGCAACCTGAACGCACGGCTATCGTATTTAAAGATCGCCAAATTAGTTACGCCAATTTAAATCAGTTTGCAAATCAGGTCGCTCATGGCCTAACTAAACTAGATGTTCAACCACAAGATCGTATTTTATTTTTAGATGTAAATAATGACCGCTTTTATGAAGTGGCGATTGGCTCTAGTCGTATTGGTGCGGTCATTGTTCCCATTCATGCCAAATTTGTACTCAATGAAATTTTACCGATTATTCAGGACTCGCAAGCGAAAGTTTTGTTTATTGGTCGAGTTTTTTATACTGCAATTGGTGAACAATTACAGGCTTTACTCGGCGATACATTTACGATTATTTGTACAGATGAACAATATGAAATCTGGCGTGATCACCAAAGTATAAACCCTATCGACTATCAGCAAGATACTAGAGAAATTTGTTTACAGCTATATACAAGTGGAACAACGGGCGTATCCAAGGGTGTCGAGCTCTGTAGCTTATCTTTATTTCATACTGCTTTAGATGCCAAACAAAATCATGGGCTCAGTCCATTGGCACAATTTCATTCAGAAGACCATGTTTTACTGTCCTTACCACATACACATATTGCAGGTTCACTTGCTGGGTTATTTGCATTGTATTTAGGTTGTAAACTGGTTTTGGTTGAACAGTTCAATCCGCAAAATGTTCTACAAATCATGCAACAAGAGCAAGTTTCTTTAACGTTGCTTGTACCTGTCATGCTGAAGCATTTATTAGATGCCCTGTCAGAAAATAACCAAGCACTCAACACATTAAAAAATGTGATTTATGGTGCAGCTCCAATGCCAACAACATTATTAAAAGCTGCTATCAAACGTTTACCACATACACATTTTGGTCAGATCTATGGGCTAACCGAAAGCTCAGGTCCAATTACTTATTTAGATGCTCAGGATCATCTAGATATTGCTCAAGGCAATGACAGACTTTCCCATTCTTGTGGTCGAGCCACGCATGGCGTCGAAATTCAAATTTTGAATGAAAAATTTGAACAACTACTTAGTGGTCAAATCGGTGAAATTGCCTGTCGAAGCATTCAAAACATGAACGGCTATTGGCAAAAGCCTACAGAAACATCTCAGACTTTCCATAACGAATATTTGCTTACAGGTGATCTTGGCTATATGGATGAGCAAGGTTATGTCTACATCTATGACCGTAAGAAAGACATGGTGATTAGTGGTGGAGAGAATGTTTATCCAACTGAAATTGAAGATATTTTATATCAGCATCCAAATATTTCTGAAGTCGCTGTCATCGGTGTGCCTGATGAAACTTGGGGAGAGTGCTTAAAAGCAATCATAGTCTTAAAAAATAATAACCAAGATGTTGCATCTATTGCTCAAAACATTTTGGAATTTTCAAAATCAAAATTGGCAAATTTTAAGGTGCCTAAGTCGATCGACTTTGTCGAGCAACTCCCAAGAAATCCCGCAGGTAAAGTTTTAAGACGAATTTTGCGAGAGCCTTACTGGTCTAAACAAGATCGGCAAGTGTCCTAACGCCTTTACTCACTCAGTTTTCAATACTAGACAATTCCCACACCAGTCTTACAAGGAGATTTCCATGACTGTTAAATTTAAAATGGATGGCAATTTAGCGATTGCAACTTTTGCCGATGGTCCAATGAACCTACTCACCATGAAATCATTTTATGGGCTTATGGAAGCAGTGGATCAAGCGATTGAGAATAAAGCTCGTGCATTGTTAACACTTGCAGAAGGCGATCATTTCTGTGCAGGCGCGCATGTAGTTGAGAATTTTCTCGGGCAGGATGCTAATTTCGCGCGACGTATGCTCAGTGGTGCGATCCCAGAAATGCATCGTTTTGAAAACTTACCATTTCCAACCATTGTTGCTGTTCGCGGAATGTGTTTAGGGGGTGGTTGTGAAATTTTACAACTGCATGACATTGCATTTGCAAGTGAAACAGCAAACTTTGGTCAAGTCGAAGCGCGTATTGGTACAACGACTTTGTTAGGTGGTGCACAGCGTTTGGTGGCACGAGTCGGTTTACAACGCGCGAAAGAAATGGTGCTAACAGCAGGTATCTATGACGCCAAAACCATGTTGGATTGGGGTTTGTTAAACAAAGTCTATGCCGACGATGCTGTTGAAGCAAAAGCTTACACCTTTGCAAAAAGATTATCAGAGGGACCAACGGTCGCTTATGCCGCTTCTAAACATATGATTAATGCTGCCGTAAGCCATGGTATGGGTGCAGCAGATTTACGTTTGGCTGATGCTGCGGCAGGTACATTTGCAACAGCGGATATGGTGGGTTCAGTCAACCGCTTTGCTAAAGAAGGTGCAGATATTCTTGTAAAAGGTTTATTGGAATTTAAAGGCGAATAATTTAGGAAAATATCATGAGCAATTTTAATGCACCTGTTCATGAGTATGATTTTCTAGTCAGACATGTTCTGGCTAGAGAAATTCAGCTCTTGAATTATGACGTCAACTTAACTGAAGATTTTAAATTAGTTTTAGAGTCTGTTGGTACTTTTGTTGATGAACAACTATTACCATTGGCGTTAAGCGCGGATGAACAAGGTTGTACAATAAAAGGAAATCAAGCATTTGCACCTGATGGTTATAAAGAAGTTTATCAAAATTATACTCAGGACGGTTGGGGTGCAATTCATACCTCTGTAGAGGATGGTGGGCAAGGTTTACCACTTCCTTTAAGTTTTGCTTGTGACGAAGTATTGAGCAGTGGCTCAATGGCTTTTGCACTTTACATCAGTATTAGGCTTGGTGTTTATGAAGTCATCAAAACTCTAGGTTCTGATTATTTAAAGCAAAAATATTTAGAAAAAATTGGTACTGGTGTTTGGAATGGCACGATGTGCTTAACTGAACCTCAGTGCGGGACGGATTTATCACTCATCAAAACCAAAGCTGTTTTGAATGAAGATGGTACATATCGCCTGAGTGGAACCAAAATATTTATCACAGGTGGAGATCATGACCTGACGGATAATATCGTTCATTTGGTTCTTGCTCGAATTGAAGGAGCACCAACGGGACTGGCTGGACTAGGGTTATTCATTGTCCCTAAATATCTTTCTAATGATGGGAAAATTGGTGATTCAAATCATGTCAGTTGTGCGCGCCTTGAAAATAAATTAGGTATTCATGCATCTGCGACTGCTGAACTGGTCTTTGATCAGGCCCAAGGTTGGATTGTGGGGCAGCCAGGGCAGGGGTTGCTTGGTATGTTCAGTATGATGAAGTTAGCGCGTATTGGAACTTCTTTCCAAGCATTAGGTGTAGCTGAATATACCTATCAAAAAGCAGTAGATTATGCGCAGAATCGGATTCAAGGTCGTGATCTGATCAATAAATCAAAAGATTCTATTGCCATCATTCAGCATCCCAATATCCGACGTGAATTGCTCCGTATGCAGACCAGTATTTCATCTGGGCGTTTACTGGCATTCCAAACCACGCTTTTAAATGAATTAACGACAACCTCAGATCATCCTGAACTGAAAAAATTGGCAAATGCAATATTACCAATTTTCATGGCTGTATCTAAGACAGTATGTAGTGAATATGGCGTAGAAGTCGCAACTGCTGCCATGCAGACTTATGGTGGTCATGGCTATATTCATGAAAGTGGGATTGAACATGCCTTAAGAGATGTACAAATTTTACCGATCTATGAAGGTACAAATGATGTGCAATCATTGGATATTGTGTTAAGACGCATCTTTGACGGTAAGTACGAGACCGTTTCAATTTTGTTGAATTGGCTTGAACAGCAATTCGATGATTTAGAACTGAATGAATGCGATCAAATCTATCTTGAGCAAAGCAAACATTTGTTCGAGCAACTCAAAGAAACAACGGAAAGTATTAAAGGCAATTTACAGCAGAACCCTTTCGCAGCCTTGCAGTATGCCAAAGATTATCTGTGGTATGTCGCGCATAGCATGATGTCTGTGCTTTGGCTACGTGTCATTTCAAGTTTGACCCATTCAGAAAACATTGCTGTTAATAAACAGAATAAATATGCCGAAGCGGCTTTTTATTTTAACTATATGCAAATTGACACATTCACTCGACATGAACGATTGAAACGCGCGAATGCGATGTCTGCTGTATTACAAAACTTTCAACCCGAATTATAGGTCAAAAAATGAATCACTTATTCGATGTAAAAGGTAAAGTGGCCGTAGTGACTGGTGGTACACGTGGTATTGGCTACATGATTGCACAAGGGCTATTAATCAATGGTGCAAAGGTTTATGTCGTTTCACGAAAAGAAGAGTCTTGCCAGACAGCTGAACAACAATTGCAACAATATGGTCAAGTTAAAGGGATTGCTGCTGATCTATCCAATTTAGCGCAAATTCAAATCTTTGCTGAAAAACTTTCTGCATTGGAACCTCAAATTGATATTTTGGTGAATAACGCAGGTGCGACATGGGGGGCTGAACTTGGAAAGTTCCCCGAAGCAGGTTGGGATAAAGTACTGGATACCAATCTGAAGTCTGTGTTTTTTCTAACGCAAGCTTTACTGCCTCAATTGCTAAATCATACATCGGAGTCTCCGAGTCGTGTTATCAATATCGGCTCAATTGATGGTTTAACTGTACCTACTTTTGGGAACTATTCATATTCAGCAAGTAAAGCTGCAGTCCATCAACTGACAAAACATTTGGCAGGGCATTTAGCTGGACAGAATATTAATGTCAATGCAATTGCGCCGGGGCCATTTGAAACCAAAATGACCGAATTCATGTTGCAACAAAACCGTGATGAAATCGTGAACATTATTCCTTTAAAACGTATTGGGCAAGCAGAAGATATTGTCGGTACGGTTTTGTTTTTAGCATCTCAAGCATCATCTTTTATAACGGGTGCCGTTATTCCACTTGATGGTGGATATTCAACCACACGATAACAGGGATATGTCATGCATAAAGTTCTAAGTTTTACTGAATATCAAAAGTTAATTGGTCAAACATTACAATCCGAATGGTTTTTGATGGATCAACAACGAATTTCAGCCTTTGCAGAAGTGACAGAAGATCGCCAATTCATCCATATTGACCCTGAAAAAGCGGCTCAAACGCCGTTTAAGGGAACAATTGCACATGGTTTGTTAACCCTGTCAGTTTTACCTCATTTGGTTGAAACAACTTTTCCTCTATTAGAAGGGATGAAATTAAGCATCAATTATGGTTACAACAAAATACGGTTTTTAAATCCTGTACCAAGTGGTAGTCGTATTCGCGCTAATTTCTTGATTAAAAGTTTTGAAGCGATTGCCGAAGATAAATATCAACTGGTGACAGATATTTCTGTGGAAATTGAAGGACTGAATAAAACAGCTTTAGTTGCTGAATGGATCAGTATTGCAGTTGTATAAGGAACTTAAAATATGAATCACGAATTTAAAGATCAAGTTGCCATTATTACAGGTGCAGGAAATGGCTTAGGTAAATCCTATGCTTTAGCCTTGGCAAAACTGGGTGTAAAAGTTGTCGTTAACGATGTCGGTGGTAATCGAGATGGTTCAGGAAGCGATGCGAGTCCTGCCCAAATGGTTGTTGCTGAAATATTAGCTCAAGGCGGTATAGCCATTAGTAATAATTCAGATATTACACAATTTGACCAAGTGCAAAGTATGGTTCAGCAAGCCATAGATGCATGGGGTCGTGTTGATATTTTAATTAATAATGCAGGCATTTTACGAGATTCAACTTTTTCGAAAATGGAGATGGATGATTTTTGGAAAGTCATTGATGTCCATTTAAAAGGTACAGTGAATTGCTGTAAAGCTGTGTGGGATATCATGAAACAGCAAAAATATGGCCGTATCGTGCTGACTTCATCTGCATCAGGGCTTTATGGGAATTTTGGTCAAAGTAATTATGCTGTTGCAAAATCTGCAATGTTAGGGCTTATGAATGTGTTACATGAAGAAGGCATCAAATATAACATTCATGTGAATACACTCACACCGACAGCGGCAACACGCATGACAGAAGAGTTAATTCCCGAAGAAGCCAAACCTCTACTTCGCCCAGAAACCATTACACCCGCAGCTGTTTTCCTCGCAAGCCCTGAAGCACCGTCAAAGACCATTATCGGTGCGGGAGCGGGTGTCTATGCACGTAGTTACCTCTTTGAAACGGAGGGTGTCTATTTAGCTGAAGCTGATCGAAATGCAGAGACCATTGCCAAAAGATTTGATGAGATCTCTGATACTGCCCATCGTCATTATTTGGCTGGAGCGACTCAACAAACATTACGCTTTGCTGAAAAAGCAATGAAAGAAACTCAAGTACACGGATAAAAAAGGAAAGAATCATGCGTGAAGCCGTCATCGTCTCTACAGCAAGAACACCTATTGGTCGTGCCTTTAGAGGTGCATTTAATGATACAAAATCACCAACATTGATGGGGCATGCAATACAACATGCAGTTGCTAAAACAGGTTTAGAATCCGATATTTTTGAAGATGTTGTGGTTGGTTCAGTTTTAAATGCAGGAACAGCGGGCGGAAATATTGCACGCATGGCTTCCTTCGCAGCGGGCTTACCAGTAACAGTACCTGGACAAACCATAGACCGCCAATGTTCTTCTGGATTAATGGCGATAGCAACCGCTGCCAAACAAATTACATTTGATGGTATGGAAGCTGTGATTGCGGGTGGTCAGGAAAATATTACCGCAGTACAAAACCCTTATTTTGAATGGGTTGGAAAAGAGTTTGATCCAAATGTAGTCAAACATGTTAAAGCTGCTTATATGCCAATGCTACAGACTGCGGAATATGTCGCGAAGAAGTATGGCGTTAGTCGTGAACAGCAAGATGCCTACTCTTTGGAGTCACAAATGCGCACCGCCCGTGCTCAGCAGAATGGCATATTCGATAATGAAATTGTTGCTATTCAAACAAAAATGAAAGTTCAAAATAAAGAAACAGGCGAGCTGAGTTTTAAAGAAATTTTACTTCATCAAGATGAAGGAAATCGTGCAGATACAACTTTAGCAGGCTTATCATCATTAAAGCCAGTGATTGAAGGTGGTGTAATTACGGGTGGTAATGCAAGTCAGTTGTCTGATGGTGCATCTGCATGTGCAATTGTTGAGGCAAAACTGGCGGAGCGTCAAGGATTAGAACCTTTAGGAGTCTATCGAGGTATGACGGTTAGCGGTTGCGCGCCTGAGGAAATGGGGATTGGACCAATCTATGCAATTCCAAAGCTCCTGAAACAACATGGTTTAAAAATTGATGATATTGGTGTCTGGGAGCTCAATGAAGCATTTGCTTGCCAAGTTCTATATTGTCGTGACCATTTAGACATTGATCCTGAAAAATATAATATTAATGGTGGCAGTATTTCGATTGGCCATCCTTATGGCATGACGGGTTCTCGCTTAGTTGGGCATGCATTATTGGAAGCAAAGCGCCGTAAAGAAAAATATGCTGTAGTTTCAATGTGTATAGGTGGAGGTATGGGAGCAGCCGCTTTATTTGAAGTGTATTAGGGCTTATTAATTTTTTGTTTCCTTTTTCTTTCTTAGCTTGCTATCGGGCTAAGAAAGTTTTTTTAGGATAAAATATGGATATTGAACAGCTTGGCCAAATCATCGGAGATAAATGGCAGATTCAAATTATTTATTATTGTGGTAATGAAGGTCTGAGCTTTAATGAATTACAAGAAAAACTAAAAATTAGCCGATCAGTATTAACAAGAAAGCTTAATAGACTTGTTTCATTAAATATTATAAGAAGGGAGAATATTACTGCAAAGTTTAAAAAAAGGGCTATTTATCTAATTAGCAAAGAAGGGAATATATTTCATAAGAAAATCTTTGAGTTATTATTAGATAGTGAACCTACATACTAAACTTTCCAATTTCTAAAGATAAGCTTGAATAGCCACCACTCTCCTAAGCAAAAAGAATAGATGATATTGGTGTAGATTTTTAGTGGCTATTCAACCCTCGATACAATTTAAAGTCGTTTTTAGTTCGGAAAACAATTAAATAATAATGAAAAAATCAGTTTTTCTTGATCATTTAAAGAGCACTTTAATTTAAGATTGTGTTGTTTCATTAAAGAT
>NZ_QKVN01000062.1:0-13184 GCF_003231195.1 Acinetobacter sp. WCHAc060042 | reverse complement strand
ATGGGACAGCAGTGCCTCTATCACACTGTTTCTGCTCTTTTAGCTTATATTCATTCAAAATTGGTCTTTTTTTATTCGATTTAGCATATAGTTAAATGCAGGTCGTTATGAGTAAGCGCTATGCAAGAGATTGAGTTTAAGTTCCAAGTTCCAGTTAAGAAGCATAAGGCCTTACAAAAAGCTTTTAGCTTGCTCAAGGCTGAATCGATTCATCTGGCAGCACAATACTTTGATACGGCTGAACAAACCCTTGCTAAACATTGTATCGCGATTCGACGTCGTCAGGAAAATGATGAATGGAAGCAAACCTTCAAAGCCGTGAACACCGCTAAAGCGCTGAGTCGATTTGAACTTGAATTTGATATAGTACCACCTGAGACAACGACTCTCGACTTACATAGCTATGGTGCTTATCCCGCTGTCTATAAACAATTAAAGCGCGCTTTGGGGCTTCCACTTGTAGCCCTTGAAGTGCTCTTTGAAACCAACATCCAACGTTTACGTGTTTTGCAGGATGTTGGGAACAGTACAGTTGAGATTGCACTCGATATTGGAAAAATTTTTAAAGCACAAAGCAGTGTAGATATTTTCGAGATCGAATTTGAATTAAAACAAGGATCTATAGAGGATCTGATCGCATTTATACGGCCTTGGATTCAAAAGTATCAACTGTCGCTCGACACACACAGTAAATCTGACTATGGACTTCTAGCTGTCCGTCAACAAAGTTACTTTCCCGCACAATATCAAACATCTCTTGTACTAAACAGAAGCTCAAGCGAAGCTGAAGCGCTACAAAGCATAGTGGCCAATTGCTTACAGCACCTACTCCCTAATGCTAGTTCAATTGCGCGACAGCAGTATACCAGTGAACATGTCCACCAAGCCCGCGTGGCAATCCGCCGATTACGTAGCGCACTGAAAAGTTTTGCTGCATGGTCGGACGCCATTCAACCGCACTGGAAAACGGGACTCACCACTATTTTTCAAGCCTTAGGTGGAACCCGCGACATTGATGCCTTAAATGAAGATTTACTTCCTCAACTGATTGAGGCAGGTTATCCATTAGATCATCTTGCGCCAAGTACAGAAGTCATCACTGATATCTCTGCCCTATTTCAACGACCCGAAACGACGCAACTTTGGCTTGAATTGATTTTATTTACAGAGCAAAAACTAGATTCGCCTTCAAAAGCCAAACTGAAAAAGCATGCACTTAAAGTAATCCATGCTTTACACGATAAAATATGTGCACATGCCGAGCACTTTAGCCAGCTTGAGGATGAAGAAAAACACCGTATTCGCAAACAAGTCAAACAACTGCGTTATAGCATTGAGTTTGTGGCGTCTCTACTCGATGCAAAAGCGTTAAAAACCTATTTAAAAAATCTCAAAGCAGTGCAAGAAAGCTTGGGGCACTATAATGATTTGGTCGTTGCAGAAGCCTTATTTCAACAAGCCCCAGAACCAGAAGCCGCTTATAGTTTTGCCACAGGCTGGATCGCCGCGGAAAAAAATAGAATGTTGAAATTGGTTGAACAAGAGCTAATGCTGTTCAGTCAAACCAAACAGTTGAAATAGATGTTTAAATCAAAACACACATCAGCAGTGAAAGGCTCTTTTATAAGTGAATTCTGCCAGCACCTAAGTTAACGATACTTGCCGTATACTTTCCACGTGTTGTTATCTGCGAGTGGATCATTATAACTATCGCTACGCTGTTTACGTGGTTTGTCTCGCGCATCGACCAACTCAAAGTGTGCTTCGGTACTTAACACGATACCATTTACATAAAATCGGGTACGGGTATATTCACTCTGTCCATGCTGAAACACATAGGTTCTGAGGTCAATAAACTCCCTATGCGCAACCAAGGCTGCGTTATCATCGCTGTCTAACCAAGTGCGCATGGCTTGGATTTGCTCGGGTTCAAACTGCCCACATTTTTCGATTAAGCTCGCAATACCACGAAAACTTTTAGACTCTTTGGCACGGGTTTTATTAATCCGAATACGATCGACATGAAAATAAAACAGCGGTAAATTCAAATGACTGGGTAAATGAATCGCGTCCAGTACCTCATCTTCCATAAAGGGTTGGAATAAGTCTTGCGCCCGCTCAATCAAACCCGTCCACTGACGGTAGTAGTCTTCGACCTCTGCTTTTGTAGCGTAATAAATCGGTAAGCCTTCGACATTGGCCAAATTTTGTGGTGGCCAAATGTTTTGACGCAATAATGCAATATCACTTTTTAAACTTTGTACCGCAATCGCATCTTGCATGAATATTCTCTATTTTACTGCTTAGGCTATTTTTAGATTAAGGCAAAGGTTTAGTTTCTGCAAGGCTTTGCCTATAATGCAGTCTGAGTTATTTATGTATTTTAGGACAAGTTCATGGTTCAGAAGATTGAAGCAACAGATGTAACCGAAGAAGAAGCGTTGAATGCTGCTTTTTTTGAACGTGCAGATGAATTTATTAAGCAAGCAAACGATTTTTGTCGCACTGAAAAAGGTTCACAAGTGAAACCTACTGAAATACGTGGCCAAGTCAGTGCTGCGATGTTATTTGGTACAGCCCGTTTTAACACGTGGGTAGCAGCCAACAACTTTAAAGATGGCGATGAAATGCGTGATGCCAAAGAGCAAGTCATGTCTTATATTTTGCAGCAATTCCAAATGATGCTTGAAGACAACTATGATGAATATTGTGAACAGTTTGAAAACTATCTTCGTTTCCGTCATAACGAAGAATTTCATGCCAATAAGCATGACCACAAACACGATCACTGATCAATCAAAGCCTGCCTCGTGCAGGCTTTTTTCATTTCGTCGTATTTGAAATGAAATACAATGTTGCAATACCTCAATTTGCAGTAAGGTAATCCTGAAAGAATATAATTTAGGGAAAAACATGCAGCATTTGGACTTTGCACTCATTGATCCGCACATTCACCAGTGGGACCCCTATAACACGCCACATGCAGCGGCTTTGGCAGTCAAATTATTGGGCAAGCATCCTAAGCTTTTGGACAAAATGGTTCGTTTGGTGAAACCTAAAGATCTGATTGAAACTGTCGGTCTAACCCGTCATATCACACGTCCTTATTTGCCTCATGACTATAAACACGATACTGGCCCATACACAGTAGAACAAGTGGTACATGTTGAAGCCAGTTGGCATCACAACAAAGGCAAAGGTGTGGTTGAGGAAACTCAGTTTATTGAGTCTTTAGCTTTTGGAGCAGATACGGTCAAATTGGGTGGCATTGTCGCAACAGCTGATCCGCGTGATCGTAACTTTAAGAAGATCCTAAAATTACACCATAAAGCTTCACCACACTTTCGTGGTATTCGTAAAATGGCGTCTTTTCATGAAGATAAAGAAATCCATGCGTGGACAGATGAGCCACACTTATATCGCAATAAAAAATTTCTCAAAGGCTTCGAAGTACTGTCCCAATACAACTTGAGTTTTGATGCTTGGGTTTATTCCACACAGCTTGAAGATGTGATTTATCTGGCCAAGCAGTTCCCAGAAACCTCCATTGTGCTAGACCATTTGGGTACACCCGCAGGTTTATTTGGCCCAATTGGCGCAAATACAGGGATGACACAAACAGCGCGGGAAAATATTTTCTTCCGTTGGAAAGATGACTTAGCTGAGCTTGCAAGCTGTCCAAATGTCTATACCAAAATGTCGGGACTCTTCATGCCTGTATTAGGACATCGTTTTCATAAAGAAGACCGATTGGCGTCCAAACAAGAAGTCTTTGATCTGGCACATCCCATGATTACGCATGCCCTCGCCTGTTTTGGCACCTATCGGGTGATGTTTGCCTCTAACTTTCCAATGGATTCGGTCAGTACATCGTTGGTCAATATTATTGATGCCTTTAGTGATGTCGTCGCAGCCTATGACCCTGATGCTTTAGAGCGTATATTCCATCACAATGCCAAACAGTTTTATCGGCTTGAATAGACAACTAAGAAAACTGCTTCATAAGGCTTATAACAAAGAACCCCTCTATATTGAGGGGTTCTTTTTAGGTGAGAACTGAGATCTTTACTTTTTCAACGCTGGCTGCGCTTTGCCATATTGGTCAGCCATCACTTCAACCAATTGATCCAACTTAATATATTTCTGAATCACTGCATCAACATCGGCTTTACTGATTTTAGCCAAAGCTAAATCGCGTTGCTCACGATCCAGTAAAGTACGATTGCGCTTCATTTGAGGAATCAACATGCGATGGATATTGCGACTATCTTCAAGTGCAGTCACACGCTTTTTCAAAATATCAGCTTTCGCAGCTTCGACTTCCTGTTCAGTAACGCCTTTTGCCAGTAACTCATTCAACACTTTATACACTGCCTGAGAGACTTGAGCTGATTTGCCTGCGCTATAGTTTGCGTCAATTGTCAGCGCTCCTGACTCCGTCCAGTCATCCAGCGAAATGCTGCTGCCAAAACCATAGACCAAAGCATTCTTTTCACGTAGCTCTTGCGCCAAACGAGAGGACAACTGCGACTCACCTAAGATGTGCTCGAGTACCTGTAAAGCAGGCGCATCGGGGTGGTACGTGCCCACAGGGAACGTCATAATGCTCTGATAGCTACCAAACTCACGCTGCTCTGACAGCGCATGTACCCGCTGCGCTTTATATGCAGTAAAATCAGAAGTAATCCGCTGATAAGGCGCTGCCGAATTCCAGTTTGCAAAAGCCTGATTTAAAGTCTTTTTCATCTTTTTCGTATCAATCACACCTGTCACCGAAATTTGTGCATGATTCATCGCAAAAAACTGCTGATACAGCTGTTTAACCTGAGCTTGTGTTGCTGCTTGATACTGCTTCTTGACATATTCAGGCTCGAAGTGATGGCGAATATCCCCAATTGGATAAGTTTCAAGTAAACGCGCAATGGTTAAAGCTGCTACAGTTTCAGGCTCAGTATACGGTCGATCTAGACTTGCTAAGCTTTGTGACTTAATTAAATCAAACTGGCTTTGTTCAAAAGTTGGATTTTTAAGGACATCTACAACAAAGTTAAAAAATCCATCAAACTTTTCTTTCTTCGCCACGATTGAGATATTGATGCCGTTACCATTACTTGAGGCACTTGCTCCACCGCCCGCATCAATAGAATGATCAGCAATGTCTTGCAAACTATATTGAGTTGACGCTCTGAGTAGTAAATAAGAAGTTAGGTCTAATAGCTCTGCCTTATTAAACAAACTTTCTGCCGTACCAAAGTCAATCGAAATGGTGGCATAGGTCTTATCGTCACGCGTAGTACTTGGGTACAGCGCATATTGCATACCATTTTTTAACTTGCCACGCTGAATTTGTTTTTCAGCACTTTCTAAATATTGCTTTGAACTTTTTACATACTCAGCAACTTCCGCTTTATACACACTTGCATCTTTCAATGGCTCTTCAGCCACAGCTTGCTGATCTAAAGTTTTTGCTGGGGTGGCTGCTGCCGCTTGTTCAAGTGCTTTTTTCTGATCTTCTGGGGTTGGTAAAATAGTACCTGAAATCCGATGCTCTGGGATCAAAAAGTCATCTAAACGTTGATTAACTTGCGTAACGGTAAGCTGTTGTAACTGTTGCTGATCTTTAAAGTATTGTGTCCAATCACCGTTGGCAGAAACCACGTAGTCACTGAGCATGCCACCGACTGCCGTTGCACTACTGAACATGCTTTCTTGTGCATTTTTAATCATGCTCTTCACACGGTTAAGCTCAACCTCGTTGAAGTTTGGTGTTTTTTCGACCCCATCAACCAAAGCCGACTCGACTTTTTTCACATCATGGTTGGGTGCATAAACTGCGCCCATAAACACCATATTAAAATCTTGATCTAACCATGTGGTTGACTGAACTGCTGTCGCCGTTCCCGTCTCTACAATATTTTGGTACAAATGCCCGCTGGGTTGCATGGTATATAAATACGGTGACACCGCCAACGCAGTTTTAATGTTCTCGTTTTTACCATTTAGGTAAATATTGTATTTGGCGAAGTTACTGCCTTTTTTCACCACAAACTGGCGATCTTTAATCTTGCTGGCATCTAAGACAGGTACTTTAACTTTCGCAGGCACAGCGCGCGCTTGAATCGCACTAAACTTTTCATCAATCTGCTTTAGTACAGCAGCTTGGTCAAACTTTCCTGAAATGACAAACACCGCATTATTCGGTGCATACCAATCACGATAAAACTTATTCAGTTCAGCCATTTTGATTGACTGTAACTCGTTTAAATCACCAATCGGTAAACGTCCTAAATATTGATTACCATAAGCAGACTTCCACATCTGATCCATGAGTACCGAAAAAGGCTGATCCATACGGACTTCACGCTCGCGTTTTACAATCGCGATTTCAGACGGTACATATTTTTCTTGGAGCACCAAGCCATCCATGCGCTCAGCTTCAAGATGAATCAGCTGATTAATTGCGTTTTGTTCAGGACGAGCTACATTAATATATTTGGTTGAATAATAATCTGTGCTGGCATTATTCATTAAACCGTATTGATCTAAACGGCGCTGAAACTCGTCTCCTGGAACATTTTTAGTTCCCTTGAACGCTAAGTGTTCCAATAGATGTGCTAAACCGCCCTTTCCTTTAGGATCGTTCAATGAACCAGTCAAATAGACCATATTCATATACACTTTATTTTCTTTATCGTTTGGCGCAAGAATAATGCGTAAACCGTTATCTAATTTATATTCTTCAATTTTCTGTTCCGATTTTACCAATACGGGTTGTGCCCATACTGTGCCCCCAAAGCCAAGTAGCAATACCGACAAACTCAATGTTTTAAAACGCATTAACATTATTTTTCCAAATAATTCGACAAAATATGAATGATTCTCAACATCATAGAGGAAAGTGAAATTATTTTTATAGTAATTTGGTGAAAAACAGCATTTTAATCAATGCTTATTTTTCACCAGTAGTTTTATTTTAAGAGAATTACAACTTAATCTAAGTACAATTCAGCCGTCATATATAACTTGGCATAGCCAGAAATTTGGATCCGTGTTTCAGACTGAATATCGCAGTAAAGTAATCCTCCACGGCTCGATGCCTGATAGGCAAGCAATGAGGTTTTACCCAACTTCTCCGCCCACAAGGGTGCAAGACCTGTATGCATCGAGCCTGTCACAGGGTCTTCATTGATGCCTTTATGCGGTGCGAAATAACGTGCGATATAATCATAATCTTGAGACTTTGAGGTCAAGGTAACATCCAAGTTTTCAGCGGTAATCGCAGTACTGACTTTATGCTTTTCTGCCATTTGACGAATTTTATCCAAATTCGGTTTGGCGTCCTTAACTGCCTGCTCAGACTCACATACTAAAATATAAGCCTGTGGGTTTAAATAAACTTCTTTAATTTCACAATCGACCAACTCATGAATTTCCGCAGGATAGTCTTCTAACTTTTGCGGTGCACGAATTGGAAAATTCATATGAATCTTGCCGTCAGCATCTTGATCAATGATAAAAATACCCAACTCTTTGACATGAAACTGGATACGTTTAGCATCGGTATAATCACGAAACAGGACGAAACTACTGGCTAAAGTCGCATGCCCACAAAAGTCCACTTCAACCTGGGGAGTGAACCAGCGAATTTCAAAGTTTTCAGCATCAATGACTTTCACAAAAGCCGTTTCTGCCAAGTTATTTTCCAAGGCAATATTCTGCATCAAATCTACTGCTAACCATTCATCACGCACAATCACAGCGGCAGGATTACCTTTGAATAATTCAGTTGTAAAGGCATCGACTTGATACATTTTCATCGTTTTTCTCCTAAATTGAGGCTTTATTTTGCAAAAAACTGAGTAAAAAAGTAGATACAGTTTTTAGTCATTTATGGATACACGCCCAATAAAAAGAAGCCTAATCATTAAGATAGGCTTCTTTCCAGTTCATAAGCGATATATTACTCAGCTTAGACTTCTTTTAAGTCCACATTGTCTTGCTCAAAAATACGCTTATCGGTTTGACCTAAGACTTGGCTGGTCACGACACCTGCAGTCATCGAACCATTCACATTCAAAGCCGTACGACCCATATCAATCAAAGGCTCAATTGAAATGAGCAGTGCAACCAAAGTCACAGGCAAGCCCAACATCGGCAGGACAATCAGTGCTGCAAATGTTGCACCACCACCTACACCTGCCACCCCAATCGAGCTCAAGGTCACGACACAAACCAAAGTCAAAATCCAAAGCGGATCGAGTGGATTAATACCTACTGTCGGTGCGACCATAACAGCCAACATTGCAGGATATAGCCCAGCACAGCCGTTTTGCCCAATGGTCGTACCAAATGAGGCTGAGAAGCTGGCAATTGACTCAGGTACGCCCAGACGTCGTGTTTGTGCTTCAATATTTAAAGGAATACTGGCAGCACTTGAACGGCTGGTAAACGCAAAAGTCAGCACAGGCCAAACCTTTTTAAAGAACTGAATTGGGTTCATACCTGTGAGCGCCAAAATCACGGCGTGCACGATAAACATAATCGCCAAGCCGATATAAGACGCAACCAAGAAGCCACCTAAGTTTAAGATGTCCGCCATTTTAGAGTTGGCCACAATATTGGTCATGAGTGCGAACACACCGTAAGGAGTGAGCATCATAATCAAACGCACCAACTTCATGACCCACGTTTGTAAGATGTCAATTGCAGACAACAGCTTTTGCCCTTTCTCAGCATCCGCTTTCATGAGGTTCAAGCCTGCAATGCCTAAAAACACTGCAAAAATGACTACACTGATAATGGAAGTTGGATGTGCCCCTGTCAGCTCGGCAAAAGGATTGCTCGGAACAAATGACAGAAATAAATCAGGCACTTGTAAGTCAGCCACTTGACCGACATAGTCAGTTTGAATCGTATTTAAGCGTTCAGTTTCTTGTGTCCCTTGTACCAAACCTGCCGCAGTTAAGCCAAACAGATTGGTCACCACCACACCGACAAACGCAGCAATCGCTGTGGTAAATAACAAGGTTCCAATGCTAATAAAACTAATTTTACCCAATGAACCTGCATCGTGTAGCTTGATCACAGCGCCTAAAATGGAAACAAACACCAAAGGCATTACCACCATTTGTAATAGTTTGACATAGCCTTTACCGACCACATTAAACCACTGTACCGACTCTTGCAGTACAGGCGAATGCGTACCATAAAACCCATGTAAAGCGAGACCAAAAACAATACCAAGACAGAGACCTGCCAGTACTTTCTTCGCTAAACTCCAATCGGTTTTACGGGTTCGACCAAGTAAAATAAGCAATGCAATAAAAATGATGACATTGACGATTAAGGGGATATTCATATTGTTTCCCTAAATGATGCTGTCATAATTATAAATCAAAATTGAAACGGCCTTACGGTTTTGCGCCACATTCCCCACTGAATGTACAAATTTAGACTGAATCGGCAGTTTTAGAATGTGGTATAAAGCACTTAAAACGGCTGTTAAAATGTTCTTTTACATGAATCAATCTCTGCTTAATCCTCACATTCTGCCCGTTCCTTTAGAAAAAGCATATCGGCTACTCAACCACGGCCCAACCTTGCTGGTTTCCAGTCAAGATGATGAAAGCACTGATGTCATGACTGCAGCTTGGGCATGCGCCCTAGAGTTTAGCCCCGCCAAAGTGACGGTCGTACTCGATAAATCTACGAAAACCCGCAGTATCATTGAAAAATCGGGTCTATTTGCGCTGCAAGTCCCTACACTTAAACAGCTGAAAATGGTTTACGCACTCGGCATGATCAGTCAATATGATGCGCCTGAAAAGTTGCGTCAGTGTGGGGTCGAACTGTTTCAGTTTAATCAAAGCCCTATCCCTGTGGTTGAAGGCTGTAGTGCATGGATTCTGTGTGAACTCATTCCTGAACCGCATAATCAGCAGCAGCATGACTTATTTATTGGCAAAGTCATTGCCGCTTATGCAGATGATCGTGTTTTTAGAGATGGGCATTGGTACTACCATGAAGCCGCAGAGGAATGGAAAAGTATCCATCATGTTGCAGGCGGACATTTTTATACCATTGGTGATGCAGTGGATATCAATACACTTAAAGACACTGAGTAAATTGGCTTCACCTTTACTCCGCTCGACTAAAGGCGAACATTACTCGATTGTTTTATTGTAAATTTCACCTTATAGTTCAAGTGTGTTTTTTAAACAAATAGTCAAATGATGATGAACAGGACGTTCTCGAGCACCGTACAACTGAGTCTCTTTCTCTGCCTGAGTATGTGCTTGGGGATTGGCATCTTACGTTTTTCTTATACCGCTCTACTGCCGTCCACTCGCGAAGCCTATGAATGGTCACACAATTTCGCCAGCCTACTCGGTAGTGCTAATCTGCTGGGCTATCTGATCGGCGCGTTCTGGGCAATGAAGCTGCCACAAAATGCAAAAATGCCGATCTATATCATTTTTGCTGCGCTGTTTGGTTCAATCAGCCTATTTGCCTGTGCATTTGCACATTTTAATGAAGTTTGGTATTTGGTGTGGCGCATCATTTCAGGTATCAGCGGTGGTTTGCTGATGATTCTATCGCCTAGCATTGTGGCGCAGTGCAGTGAGTTACAGCACCGTTTTAAAATTAATCTAATTGGATTTAGCGGAATCGGGATTGGTGTATTGGCAGCCACGCTGTTTATGCCGTATTTAGACCGTATTGCAATCAGTAGCGCATGGTTCATTCTTTGTAGCTTTGCATTTGTCATTACATGGTTATTATGGATACTGGTTCGTCCTTTCCAAAAGCAACTGCACAGTATCCCTACAAGCCAGCCCCAGACTCATACAGTGAATAAAATTTACTATAGCTTACTCATTGTTTATGCCTGCAGCGCCTTTGCCTATATTCCCCATTCTCTGTTTTGGATTGATTATTTAAGTCATGTTTTAACGCTAAATTTATATTGGATCAATTTTAACTGGATTTTATATGGCTTAGGCAGCGCTTTGGGTGCAGCGACAGCTTATGCTTTAGCACGTAAATTTGGCAACTTTCTGGCTTTAAAGATTTTATACAGTGTCTATATTACGGCAGTGTTTATTGCGGTTCTGAGTTTTTCGCCTGTATTTACGCTCCTATCTTCATTTCTCACAGGCCTACTGAACCCTGCGGTGGTCTTTCTCACCTCCTATACCATCTTACAACTTTATGGCTTAGCCTATAAAAAGCTGTGGAGTATGGCGACACTCAGCTTTGCAACGGTACAACTAGTTGGTGGTTTAAGTTTTAGTACCTTGCAGCATTTGGGTTGGTCATATCACTTTCAGTTTATGCTTGCTGCAGGAGTTCTCAGTCTAGGAACACTGCAATTGTTTTATTTTACCCGTACGACCTCTACCTCCAATCCAACCAGTAAAAAGGAGGCCTTTTAAGCCTTCATATTAAAGAGAATCAAAAAAGTAACCTACTTGCGTTAGTAGTTCACGTTATAGAGGGTCGTCCATGTTAAATGGAGTTCTTGCATAAGTCGTTTTTTGAGCTGTATTGAAATCACAATGAAAGTCCCTTCTCCTTTTTAAAGGAGAGGGCTAGGGAGAGGATTTGTAGGAAGAATCCTCCGTCCTTCTAACCTTTTCACCAAGAGAGAAGTAACATTCAACACTTATTGTATTGCCAATGAATGGTCATTTTTTGACTTTTGCAAGAGTTCTAATACGTGTGATATTTTAACTTACTTTTAAATATTATAAATGAACGATGTAAGTATAAGAAAAAAATTGATGAACCATCTATGAGCAAAACAATGAATGCGTTCGAACTTTTATAGCTGTAGATCAAAACTTGGCTATTTCAATGCATTTAAAGTTAAATACGGATAAGGATTCACAGCTCCCTTTCCAGTCCTATAAATTCCATAGTGCAAATGTGGTGGCGTATTCTTAGCATTGCCCGTGTTTCCGACATAGCCCAATACCTCTCCCACTTCAACCCAATCACCCGTTTGAATATCAGGCGCATAAGCATCTAAATGTGCATAATAGTGACGGCTTAAATTTGGTCCCATTACCCATACCACTTGCCCACCTAAACTATTGATCCCAACATCCAAGACGATGCCTGATCGTGGCGCTTAAGACAGGCGTACCACGTTTAGCAAAGATATCAATACCTTGATGTTTTCGTCCCTGACCACGTGCAGCCCCCCAAGTGTCCTGTATCTGCTTGTGGCTTACTCCTTCTACAGGCACATTTAAATTTTTCGCTAAAGGCGTCTTATATAACTGCCAATATAAATAGGGGTAACTCAAACCCGCTGCTTCACCCGAAGCCGGTGGCTGACATCCAATCATCAGCAGATTTGTACTTAAAATAGCTCCACTCAGAACTAAACGAGACATGATTCAACTACTCAGCTAATTTTTAGATATTCAAATAAGATAAAGTTACTTATTCATACTAAATGCTTCATATATTGAAAGATATCTTATATATGTAACGGCAAAGCCCTCATATAAAATGAGGGCTTTTCTTCAAATAAACTACGTAAAACTACTTACGCTTCTTCAGTTTTTTCTCTAAGGCTTTCAGCTTAGACTGATGCTTAGAAATCTTTTTTAAACGAGCTTTGATCTTCTGTTTTAATGTTTTCACAACATTATTCGACATAGAGCCCTCCTGTTAGTCCAATTCCTTTTGCGTGATTCCTCCGTGCTGTGTTTTAAGATAAATTCATTAAATCACGACAACTTTAACGTTGCTGATTTGGATTCTGTTGGTTTTGGTTCGGTTGTTTTTGCTGGCCTTGATTTGGCTGCTGTTGCTGTTGTTGCTGATCTGGCTTTTGTTGCGGTTGATTGGGTTGCTGTTGACGCTGCTGCTGATTTTGTTGATTAGCCACGAGACTACTCCTTTGATCATCTGCCGTAACATTCGACAAAGACCACCATACAACACTGGCTCAAAAACCCAAGCTATAAGCTGTATCAAAGTACTTCAATGTAATGACAAATCTAATTTCCCTTTATAAATCAAAATACTGTGTTGTTAGACTGTACTTTCACTCACCTAAAGCACGAATGTCTTAACCTAGTCTTACATTGCAAACATATTTCGACCGCTATATTCAACTTATAAAAGGCTTTGTTGCATAAACATTCAAAAGCTGAATTTTCCCCAATCCT
>NZ_QKVN01000061.1:0-13408 GCF_003231195.1 Acinetobacter sp. WCHAc060042 | reverse complement strand
TGGTTGAACCATCCTTTTTTTATGTCCGAAATTTCAAAGAAGAAGCATTAAACTTAGAGTGTAATAAAGCCTGCCGCTACATTGATGCTAATGGCCAAAATCGAGGTGTTAAAACCATAGGCCAAAATAATGTGCAGAATATTGAGAATACGCATGGAGCGGGAAGTAATCGAAACGTCCGCAGTTTGCGCTGAAGTGCCAATCACATAACTAAAGTATAAGAAGTCAGGATAAGTCGGCTGTGCCGTTTTTGGAAAGTCCAAGCCAGCATCTTGTTGGTCCGCAAGAGCGAGATAATAGTCATGCGCATAATGAATGGCAAACACAGTATGTATAAAGAGCCATGCACTTATAATGGTCAGTAAGGACAGAGCCAAGTGACCATATTTGATAGCTGGGTCATTAGGAAGATGAGTTAACTCCAACACAATTGCAATCAAACACATAACTAATGTCATGATCACCAACAGTAGAATAATCCATTTACTGGCATCTTGTTGCTGTGCATGTTGAAGAATGTGTCGATGGTCAACAGACCAAAGCGTTGTCATGGTTTTGAGCAAATAACTTGAGACGGCAATGTTCCAACTGATCAATAAATTGGTAGACCAAGACCAGTCAGTCAGGGTATTGAGCAGAGCATAAAAAATAGCCGTAACCAAAAAACTAATGAAAAAGAAGGGGCGAAACTGCATGGCCGTTTTTAAACGCTGTAAAGTAGGCATCGGCATGATTTTCTCCTTTTCTATTTTATTTTTTAGTGCAGCAAAAATCGCAATAGCTAGCTCAGTATATGCTTATGTTTATACTTAAGTTGTAGGTAAAACCTGACAAAAATTCTGATTTTTATTCGTTAATCTTCCTTTAAAAAGTAGAGACAACAAAAGTCGAGAGCTGATAAGTCTGGTTTAAAACTGAAATACTCTAGATACGCTTGTAGTTCAGGGTACTTTTTCATGAAAAAGGTACACCGCCATTTATTCAGAAAATAGTGGTGTCTCGTATTTGAGGATTAATTTGAACTCATTGGGGATTTATTCACGGTTAATGTTCAAATAAAACACCCGAGTCAGCAATTCTAGAAATTTATTTACAGCCAGTGATGTGGTGTTTTTACGATAGCTTACATATAAATCTAAGTAAGGGAGTTCAACCTCAAGCGGACGAATCACGGTATTGCTCATGGTTAAGGGTGCAACATAGCCAGGTAAAATAGTGCAACCGAGACCCATCCCAATTGAGTTGATATTAAATAGAATATTATCGGCCTTTTGAACAATATTGAATTCAATACTATTATTTTTGGCAAATTCTAAAATAGTCTGGTGCAGGGTTTGTGACTGTTCGGCTGCGGGAATGATAAAATCAATACCATTTAAAGCCTTAACAGGAATGCGTTCATATTTTGCTAAAGGGTGATCTTTGGGAAGCAGGAAGATGAGTGGCTCACGTAGAACAAATTGGCTCTCAAGTTCATCATTATGAAAGTTATGTCGGGTAAAGGTAATGTCCAGCTCACCTTTTTTCAACAAACGCATCTGCTCAGTATTGTTCATACTGAGTAACTCAATTTTTAAGTCGGGGTTTTGTACACGCAGATTTGGCAACACATAAGGGAATATTTTCATTTCCGCAACTGGCACGAAACCTATGCGCAGCATTTGCTGTTTGGCTTGTGACACTTGACGTGCCATAGCGACCGCTTTGTCCGCTTGAGCTAGAGTCAGGCGTGCCTGTTCTAGAAAAACAGCACCTTCTTCCGTGAGTTCAACTTTTCGCTTGGTTCGATACAGCAACTGTACGCCGACATCTTCTTCGAGGTCTTTGATTTGCTGACTGAGTGAAGGTTGAGCGGTATAAAGTTTCAATGCCGCCTTACTGAAGTTCAGTTCTTCAGCAACGGTGATGAAATAGCGAAGGTGTCTAAGTTCCATATAAATAACCCACTGAGTAATCCAAAAAATGTCTTACCACGACTACAACAAAGTATAATCTATAAACAACTATGCCGTGAAGATGATTCAAGTATTTATAAAATAAATGGTCTTGAGATGAATGCGGAGATTTTAATATAAGAAATAACTTTTCTAATAATTGCTAAAACGTATTAATTAAAACAAAAAAAATATTTCACTAAAGCTGTCTAAAAAATCATGATGCCTCAAAAGTTGAGTCTATTTACGTTGTGCCGTGTATTGGTCGCAGGAGAGCTTTTCATGAGTGGAAAAATTGATGTGCGTGAAATCGACGCTTTGGTCGATGCACAAAATGGACGTATCTCGCCATCCATCTATACAGACCCAGATTTATACGAATTAGAACTGGAACGCGTGTTTGGGCGTACATGGCTATTTCTATGTCATGACAGCCAAATTCCAAAATCAGGTGATTTTTTCAATACTTACATGGGTGAAGACCCAATTATTGTGGCACGTCAAAAAGATGGCTCAATTAAAGCATTTCTAAACCAGTGTCGACATCGTTCTATGCGGGTCAGCTTTGCAGACTGTGGTAATACTCGCGCTTTTACCTGTCCATATCATGGCTGGTCTTATGGGGTAGATGGCTCACTGAAAGATATTCCACTTGAAGATCGTGCTTTCCCACAAGGTGCCTGCAAAGAACAGTGGGGCTTGGTTCAAGTCAACCGCGTAGAGTCTTATAAGGGGCTGATTTTTGGCTGCTGGGATGAATCGACTCCAGACCTGATTGAATATATGGGGGATATCGCTTGGTATTTAGATGGTGTAGTCGATCGTCGTTCAGGTGGGACTGAAATTATTGGTGGGGTACACAAGTGGGAAATCGAGTGTAACTGGAAATTTGCGGCAGAACAGTTTGCCTCAGATCAGTACCATGCCTTGTTCTCCCATGCCTCTGCGATTCAAGTTTTGGGCGCTAAACCCGATGACGACTCATCTAAAAAACTCGGTGCAGCACAAACCGCGCGTCCAGTTTGGGAAACTGCCAAAGATGCCATTCAGTATGGTTCACGTGGTCATGGCTCAGGCTTCTTCTTTACCGAAAAACCCGATGCCAACGTCTGGGTGGATGGTGAAGTAGCCAACTACTTCCGTGAAACCTTTGAGGAAGTTAAAGAGCGTTTGGGTGAAGTACGTGCATTACGTCTTGCGGGGCATAACACCATGTTCCCGACCATGTCGTGGTTAAATGGAACGGCAACGCTTCGAGTCTGGCATCCGCGCGGTCCAAACAAAACTGAAGTCTGGGCATTCTGCATTGCCGATGCTGAAGCATCGCAAGAAGTGAAAGAAGCTTTTGAGCGTTCTGCAACGCGTGCTTTTGGACCTGCGGGTTTCCTTGAGCAAGATGACTCGGAAAACTGGATTGAAATCCAAAAAGTACTTCGTGGCTATAAAGCACGTAACAACCCGTTGATTATGGAAATGGGCTTGGGCAATGAGAAAGTTCGTGAAGATGGCATTCCAGGCATTACCAACTATATTTTCTCCGAAACCGCAGCACGTGGCTTATACCGCCGTTGGGCAGATTTACTGATTCATGAAACATGGGAAGAAGTCGAAAAAGCCGCGGAAGACTATGAGAAGGAGTTGATGAAATGAGTCAGATCAATTTAGAACTTCAACATCAGATCAGTCAGTTCCTTTACCGTGAAGCAAAATTGCTCGACGACTGGAAATTCCGTGAGTGGTTGGATGTCTTGGCAGATGATATTGCCTATACCTTACGCACGACACCGAATGCGCAAACCCGTGACCGTCGTCGTTCGGTTGAGCCGCCAACCACGTGGGTGTTTAACGACTCTAAAGATTTGTTAGAACGTCGTGTCGCGCGTTTGGAAACAGGGATGGCATGGGCTGAAGAGCCACCGTCTCGTACCACACACATGGTGTCCAATGTGATCGTTGAAGCGACTGAAGTCGACGGTGAGTATGATGTTTACGTGACGTATTTACTCTACCGTACTCAGAAAGAAAAAGATGTCACCCTCTACTGCGGGAAGCGTCATGACAAACTTCGTAAAGTGGATACCAAGCAAGGTTTCCAGATTTTCAATCGTAAAATCACCCTAGACCAAGTGACTTACAACTCCCATAACCTGAGTGTGTTCTTCTAATGAATAAGATTTTTGTGTGCCAAGTCGATGAGTTAGACGAAGGCGAGGCATTGAAAGTGGACTGCGGTGTGAATGGGATTGAGGCACTGGCTGTTTTCAACAATGGCGGTGAATTCTTTGCTATGAATGACCGCTGTTCACATGGCAATGCTTCCATGTCCGAAGGTTATTTGGAAGAGGACGGCACAGTGGAATGTCCATTACATTCTGCTCGTTTCTGCCTAAAAACAGGTCAGGCTTTATGCCTGCCTGCAACTGATCCTATTCAAACCTTTCCTGTGATTGTGGAAGATGGACAATTGTTTGTCGAGATGGCGGGAGCATAATCATGGGCTGGTTACAAGGTGAAGTTGCCCTGATTACGGGGGGAGGTTCTGGTCTGGGCTGGGCATTGGTCGAGCGCTTTTTAGCAGAAGGCGCACAGGTGGCTGTGTTACAGCGTTCACAAGCCAAAGTGGAGGCATTACAGGCACATTTCGGTGATCACATTCTTGCGATTGCGGGTGATGTGGCTTGCTATGAAGACAATGTCCTTGCCGTGAATGCCACGCTTGAGCGTTTTGGCAAATTGGATTGTTTTGTCGGTAATGCTGGGATTTGGGATCATTATGCCGATATCGTCAATACTTCGGGTGAACAGTTAGACAAAGCCTTTGATGAAATTATGGGCATTAATACCAAATCGCTCATCTTGGGGGCAAAAGCCGCACTGGAGGCATTGATAGCTTCTGAAGGGTCGATCATATTTACTTTGTCTAATTCAGCCTTGTACTCGGCAGGCGGAGGCCCTGTATATACAGCTTCTAAGCATGCAGGTGTGGGGGTGATGAAAGAATTGGCCTATGAACTTGCGCCTAAAGTACGAGTGAATGCGGTGGCGCCGTCAGGTATGAATGTCAATATCAAAGGGGCGGCATCTTTAGGTCAAGAAAATTTGGGGCTACTCGATGCACGTGACCCTGAAAAGATTGCTCGTGGTATGCCACTGAATTTCTTGCCTGAACCTGAAGAGATGACAGGTTCATACGTCTTGTTGGCATCGCGTCAAAACAACCGTCCACTGACGGGTGTTTTGATCAATGCTGAATGCGGTTTAGGCATCCGTGGTTTACGCCAACCTCGTGCAGGGTTCTTTGATGAGTGATTGATTCACTGAACTACTCATTATCTAGGGATCTTTGGAGCTTTTAAACGTAAAGAAATCTCAAATCTAAACTCAATTAGGTTTGATGAGTATTTCAAAAAATTTGGGTACGCGGAAAAGTCATTCGCAATTGTTTGAGGCAGGGCTAAAGCTAAAACGAAATGTTTCTGCGACCTGTCAATGTCGTGATGGTTGTTGCCGAGTTTTGCGAATGACAATGGTTCGACCTACTTTTCCCAAAAGAAAAGTAGGTCGAACCGAAGGTTAGTCTGGAAGTTTATGCTTTATTGGAAAGACTCCGCTTCATCATTTCAACGCTTAATTTTGACCCAGTCTTTATATTGAGATCTTTGCATATATTAAGGAAACACAGTCATTAAGCGACGGTTTCTATTTTGGAGTCACACATGGCCGTTAAACTCATTTGTGCATCGCACAGTCCCTTAATGGAATTTGCTTCACCGCAAGAACAGCGTAAAGAACAGATTGTACGTGAGACTTTTGCCCAGCTTGCGGCAGAAGTCAAAGGGTATGATCCAACCCTCATCATTACTTTTGGCCCAGACCATTTTAATGGCTTTTTCTATGATTTGATGCCAAGTTTTTGTGTGGGTATTCGTGCAACTGCGGCAGGTGATTGGGACTACGGTAAAGATAACGACAAAATCAATGTGCCTGAAGACACTGCGGTTGCTTTGGTGCGTCGTGTACTCGATGAAGGTGTGGATGTTGCCTATTCCTACCGAATGCAAGCCGATCATGGCGTGACGCAGCCTTTACATTTTCTGTGTGGTGGACAGCTAGACCGTTATCCAACCATTCCTATTTTTATCAATGGTGCAGCGGCACCGATGCCAACCACCAAGCGAACCATTGCTTTGGGGCGTGCTGTTGGGCAATTTATTCAGTCTTTAAATCTTGAAAATGAAAGGGTTTTAATTTTAGGAACAGGTGGACTTTCACATGATCCTCCGACACCACAAATGGGTGCTGTACCGCCAGAAGTGGAAGAGTTTTTGATTTGTGGACGTAATCCGAGTGAAGAATCACGGAATCATCGTCAAGCCAAAATTATTGCCGTGGGGCAGAAACTGGCAGCAGGTGATCAATCTGTTGCCGTGCCACTCAATCCAGAATGGGATCGTGCATTGCTTGAAATATTGGCCAAAGCAGACTTCGCCACAATTGAAGCGATGACTGAAGCCGATATTCGCCGTGATGGTGGGCGGGGTGGTCAGGAAGTCCGTTCTTGGATGGCGGCATTTGCTGCATTACATGAACTTGGCGAATATGACATGACCACACATTGCTATGAAGATATCAGTGAGTGGATTGCAGGCTTTGGCATTGTCTCGGCAGAGTTAAAAGGTGAACTAAATGAGTAACATTGAAACCATCGTCATTGTTGGTGCAGGCCAAGCAGGTGCGAGCGCGATTTTAGAACTCCGTGGCAATCAGTTTGCAGGCAAAATCATTTTAATTGGGGATGAAGTTCATTTGCCTTATGAACGTCCACCTTTATCCAAAGATGTGATTTTAAAGCCTGAAGAAACCAAGGTTGAGATTTTATCCGAAGAGAAATTAGCGACTTTAGGTGTCACGCATATCCGTGGCAATGGCGTGGTGAAAATCAACCCTGAGGAAAAAACTGTTGAATTGCAAAAGGGCGAACTGATTGCCTATGACAAATTGCTCCTTGCCACAGGCGGAGCTGCACGTCGCTTGCCGAATTTCGATGCTTTAGGTCAACGCATTTATACCTTACGTAATTTGGAAGACTCTCAAGCACTGGTGCCTGTGCTACAAGCTGGACAGCGAATTGTCTTGATTGGTGGAGGGGTCATTGGATTAGAACTGGCTTCCTCTGCGCGCTTTAAAGACTGTCAAGTGACGGTGATTGAAATGGGGCCGATGGTGATGGGGCGTTCATCCCCGCAGATTTTGAGTGAGTTTTTATTGGCGCAACAACGTCTTGCGGGTGTCGATGTGCGCTTGAATAGCGCCATTAATCACTGTCATTTAGATGGTGAAACCGTGGTAATCACTCTTGCAACAGGGGAACAGTTACGTGCAGATGCCGTGATTTATGGTATTGGGATTGTCCCGAATGCACAACTGGCAGTCGATGCTGGTTTAGCGGTTGATAGTGCCATTCAAGTGAATGAACACTGCCAAACTTCACATCCAGATATTTATGCTGCGGGTGATGTCGCGACCCAACTTCGTGCGGATGGTCAGTACCGTCGTGTGGAAACATGGGAAAATGCCAATTTACAGGCTGGAATTTTTGCCCGTCACGTGATGAGTGTAGAGCATCCAAAAGCAAATCCTGCATGGTTTTGGACGGATCAGCTCGATATTAACTATCAGTTTGTTGGTGATATGGCCGCAGCAGAGTGGATTGTTCGTGGCGAAATTCGACCTGAACTCCGTGCAGCCTCTTCGTTTGTTCTGTTTGGAGTGACCGATGGTGTTATCGTGGGGGGAATTACAGTGAATGCAGCCAAAGACATGCGACATTTGAAAAAAATGATTGGCAAACAAGTCATCTTTGATGCAGAAAAACATTTAGACGTGTTGCAGGATTTACGTAAAATTGCCTGAGATTTAAAGCTTTGCACTTAAATGGGTGTATTTAAACAGACCAAGGTTTGCTTAGGTCTGTTTATTATTTATGAACTACAAAAACCTGCGCTATGCGCCACTAAATTTCGATATGATAAAAACATAAATAGAATACAGCTTGGGCTAAAAGTCGATATGGCAGATTCAAATAAACTGGTGGTTTATGCCGCACTCATAGGTAATTTAGCGATTGCCTTGGTGAAGTTTATAGCAGCTTATCTGACCAATAGTTCTGCCATGTTGAGTGAAGCGATTCACTCTGTTGTAGATACCTTAAACGAAATTTTGTTGTTATATGGGCTAAAAAAGTCGAATAAACCTGCCAATTTTAATCATCCTTTTGGCTATGGGCGAGAGCTGTATTTTTGGGCCTTCATTGTATCTCTTATGGTGTTTGCCTTAGGGGCATTGGTCTCTATGTATAATGGGATCATGCACATTTTACACCCTGAACCGATTTTAAATCCGATCATCAATTATGTTGTACTTGGTTTTGCATTTGTAAGTGAGGGGGCGTCATGGTGTGTTGCCCTGAAAGTGTTTCGTAAAGCGAAAGGTCAGCAAGGTTATTTTGAGGCTTTTCGACGCAGTAAAGATCCCACCACGTTTACCGTTTTGTTTGAAGACTCTGCTGCATTGATTGGACTGTTGATTGCCTTTCTGGGTATTTATTTGGCGCATCGTTTAGATCTGCCTGAATTGGATGGAGTAGCGTCCATCCTGATTGGGCTGGTTCTGGCGGTGTCAGCTTTTCTTTTGGCACGAGAAACCAAAGGCTTGCTCCTAGGGGAAACCGCAGACGTGCATGTACGGCAAAACATCTTAAAAATTGCCCAAGACGATGAAGGCGTACTGTCGGCCAATGGCTTATTGACCGAACAAATGGGTGCCAAACAGGTTTTGGCCTCATTGAGCGTGGAGTTTGAAGATCACCTGACTACCGATGAGATAGAAGCCTGTGTCAATCGAATTGAAGCAAAAATTAAACAAAATCATCCTGAAATTGTGGCACTCTTTGTTAAGCCACAATCAAAAAAAGTGTGGTTAGAGCGAATGCAAGGACGCTTGGAATAGGTTAAGGTAGAGGTCAGTTTTCAAAACTGGTCCTGTTACTGGTGTATTGCAATAAAGATAACGACGTTAAATGAAGCCAAAATCAACTGAACTCCATTATCAAATTCTGACTGAAAATACGATGTCCCATACGTGGCGACAACCTGAATTTCAGTTTCTACACTCCGACCATTATAACGGGACACGCTTTTTCAATTCGGTTCGTCGACCCGAAGGGCGTAGTCGTGGCGATTTACTGAAATGGTTGATGAAACGTAAGTCTTCGACATGGAATGTCGATTTAACACAAGAATATGCGCATTTTCATGCCGATAAAAAAAGTCTACCGCAAGACCGTCCTCATGCCGATTTAAATGATTGGCAAGTTTGGTTTGTGGGGCATGCCACGGTATTGCTCCAGATTGGCCCTTATAATTTATTGACCGATCCTGTGTGGGCGGAACATGTCAGTCCGAAGCAAGGGCGAGGGCCACGCCGTGTCATGCCTGCGGGGATTGCCCTAGAAAATTTGCCGACCATCCATGCGGTGCTTTTGAGCCACAATCACTATGATCATATGGATATAGCCAGTCTGAACTGGTTGTATGAGCGTTTCGCCATGCCCATTTATACGGGTTTGGGCAATGGATGGTATTTACCCAAGCATTTACAAGTGTTGGAAATGGATTGGTGGCAGTCAGCACGCTTGCATGATTTGAAATTGGTCTATACCCCAGCACAGCATGGTTCTGGACGTGGACTATGTGATCAAAACCGTGCGTTATGGGGCGGGTTTACTATTCACTGTGGCGCTGACTATGCTTATTTTGCGGGGGATACAGGTTATTCGCCACACTTTAAAGAGCTGCATCAGCGTTTTGGCGCACCGCGAATTGCACTACTGCCTATCGGGGCGTATGAACCGCGTGAGCTCATGCGCTATATGCATATGAATCCACAAGATGCCTTTCAAGCACATAAAGACCTGCATGCTAAATGCTCAATGGCCATTCACTATCGCACCTTTCAGCTGACTGATGAGAGCCGTGAGCAGCCTGAGATGGATTTGAAAGTGGCGATGAAAAATAGTTCGAAGCTGATGAATCCATTTGTCTGCTTAAGAGAAGGTCGACGTTTAAGCGTGTAATGGGCGCTTTATGTGTAAGATCAGGTGGTGGCTGGGGCAAAAACAGTCATCACCGAGACCATAAGGACATCACTAAAATATCTTTCAAGAAAAATCTAAAAACCGAAAGTATGCCTTTTTTATTGTTTGATTTTTACTCAACCTGAGCTGCACTGATTGCTGGTAGGAATCGTCTAATTTTTAAACGATAAACTCAATTGAAAATGCCCATTAACTCCGCATTAAAGGCTTTTCTTGCTGTTGTTTTTTCATCGACTTCTATCTTGTTGAAAAGTTAAAAATCTTTCTTTCTTAAATATTTACATGGAATAATCCGATTGTTTTTATTCGTAAAACTCGCTTTAGATTGTCATAAAAAAGGGCTATGTTAGAAAAGTAATAAATACTTTAAACGGTTCATGATAATCATAATTTGATGATCAAATTTGGAGCTCGACATGACACAGAATATGCAAGCATCAGGTTGTCCATTTCACCAGAAAGACGGTGGACAAACGAGTTTAGCCAGCACCAATAATTCTGATTGGTGGCCCAATGCGCTCAATCTAGACATCCTGTCGCAACACGATAAAAAAACCAACCCGATGGATCCTGATTTTGACTATGCAACTGCATTCAAATCATTAGATCTAGAAGCGGTGAAACAAGACCTACGTGAACTCATCAACAGCAGCCAAGAATGGTGGCCATCTGACTATGGTAGCTACATTGGGATGTTTGTACGTACCGCATGGCACTTGGCGGGTTCTTACCGTAAACAAGATGGACGTGGCGGTGCCAACACGGGTAACCAACGTTTTGCCCCCCTCAACAGTTGGCCTGATAACGTCAACACCGATAAAGGCCGTCGCTTACTCTGGCCAGTCAAACGTAAATATGGCAATAAAATTTCATGGGGCGATTTAATCGTTCTCGCAGGGACCGTAGCTTATGAAGAAGCAGGTCTGAAAACCTTTGGTTTCGGTGGTGGTCGTCTAGATATTTGGGCACCGGAAAAAGACATTTACTGGGGCGAAGAGCGTCAATGGCTGGCACCAACAGCAAATCGTTATGCCAATGACCAAGACCGTAAATCGCTTGAAAATCCATTAGCTGCGGTCCAAATGGGCTTAATCTACGTCAATCCAGAAGGGGTTGATGGTGTTCAAGATCCCCTCCGTACTGCACAAGACATGCGTGTCACTTTTGACCGTATGGGAATGGATGACGAAGAAACCGTGGCATTGACTGCGGGTGGTCATACCGTAGGGAAAGCCCACGGGAATGGTAAAGCTGAAAACTTAGGGGCAGATGTCGAAAGCGCTGACGTGGAGTTTCAAGGTCTTGGTTGGCATAACTCCGAAGGTACAGGCAATGGTGCGAACACCATGGTCAGTGGTTTAGAAGGGGCTTGGACGACTCACCCAACCAAATGGGATAACGAGTTTTTCTATCTGCTGTTCACTTATGAATGGGAAAAAACCACCAGTCCTGCGGGTGCGAAACAATGGGAGCCGATTAACATCAAAGAGGAAGACAAACCTGTTGATGCGCATAACCCAAATGTACGCCGTAACCCAATGATGACTGATGCTGATATGGCATTAAAAATAGACCCTGAATACCGCAAAATCTCAGAGCGTTTTTACAAAGACCCTGCTTACTTGTCCGAAGTGTTTGCACGTGCTTGGTACAAGCTGACGCACCGTGACATGGGACCAAAATCTCGCTATTTAGGCGCAGATGTTCCGAGCGAAGACCTGATTTGGCAAGACCCAATTCCATCGGTCGATTATGTTTTGTCTGAAGCTGAAATTGAAGATTTAAAAGTGAAGTTGCTAAATAGCGGTTTAGCTTCGGTTGAATTGATCAATACTGCTTGGGACAGTGCGCGTACTTTCCGTGGTTCAGACTACCGTGGTGGTGCCAATGGCGCACGTATCCGTCTTGCACCACAAAAAGACTGGGTGGGCAATGAGCCTGAGCGTTTAGCCAAAGTTTTGGCGAAACTTGAAGAAATTCAGGCAGGTCTTGCGAAAAAAGTCAGTATTGCGGATTTAATTGTACTGGGTGGCACAGCAGCCGTTGAAAAAGCGGCACACGCTGCGGGTGTGAATATCAAAGTTCCGTTCCTTGCCGGACGGAGCGATGCGACTCAAGAGCAAACTGATGTGTATTCTTTTGAAGACTTATTGCCTAAGCATGATGGTTTCCGTAACTGGGTCAAAGAAGATTACAGCGTACAACCTGAAGAAATGCTGTTAGACCGTGCACAATTACTCGGTTTGACTGCGCCTGAAATGGCGGTATTGGTTGGTGGTATGCGTGTACTTGGTACGAACTATGCAGGTACACCAGAAGGTGTGTTGACAGATCGCGTAGGGGTACTGAGTAATGATTTCTTTGTGAACTTAACCGACATGAAATACAACTGGAAACCTGTGGGTAAAAACCGTTATGAAATCGTGGAGCGTGCGACAGGGGTAACCAAATGGACGGCAACACGTGTAGACTTAGTCTTTGGTTCGAACTCGATTTTACGTTCATATGCGGAAGTTTATGCGCAAGATGATAACAAAGAGAAGTTTGTAAAAGACTTTGTTGCCGCTTGGGTGAAAGTAATGAATGCAGACCGTTTTGATGTGAAGTAGGTTTCACAAGAACAAAAGACCGCTCAAAAGAGCGGTTTTTTTATATTTGAATTTTTATAATAAATTAACCAAAAATGAGAATAGAAATGTTTGCCCAAATATATAAATCCATTAAATATCCATAATTGATTTATAGCATTGGAATAATAATTTATAGCATAGAGGTACATCACAATGAAAAAAGTATTAACGGGTCTAATTCTAGGTTTGGGGACACTTGCTCTTGCTGGCACAGCCTTAGCCGCAAGCTCACAAAATACGCAAATACAAAAACAACCTGCTTCAAATCAAACGCAAGATTGTCCTCCACCACCAAAAGATATGGATAATAAAGATAGACCACGACCTCCTAAAGACGCAAATGGTTGCCCTATGCCACACAAAGATTTGAATGAAAAAAATCGTTCGTAATGATTGAAGCCTCAATGTTTATTGCTTCTTAAATTATGGAATGGATATATGCCGTTTTGATGCGAAGTAATTTTCACTGGAATAAAAACCGCCTGTAAGGGCGGTTTTTTTATGGATTATAAGATGCTAAAATTATTTGATTTACAAGATGTTATTCTCCAATTAGTTTCATCTCTCTTTCATCCCACCAGTGTTGGGCATAAATCGTAGGATTAGTTGTAAGTATTTCATTCAAAATAGTAGCTAGGAATGTAAGTTGCTCTGATATATCAATTTTCTTAAAAAATCCTTTCTTAATT
>NZ_QKVN01000060.1:0-13591 GCF_003231195.1 Acinetobacter sp. WCHAc060042 | reverse complement strand
AATGATTGGTGGTGTTTTCTTTATGGATGAATATTCTTCACAGGTAGTGTCATATTCATCTCCAAGTTCGCTGTCGTACTCCGCTCCGTGTTATACATGGTGGCATTGAAGCTTGCTATTTTTCGCATAGTCATTGGGTCATTCAAATTAAGCTGTGGCGCAAACTGATGCAACACATGCAGTCGTACTTGCTCATTGAACTCAAAATAAACCAAACCGTTAAACATAATTTTGATCGGGATCTGATAGTCTTGCTTTAAATGAAATGGCACAGCCAGTTTAATCGGAATATCCAAAGTGAGTGGAAACTTAGGCAACAGTTTATTCTGATAAATTAAATCCGTATTGGTCTCCAACGGCATGTTTTGATCAATAAGCACCTCGGTTTGATAATCAACCGATACAGAAACGGGTACTTCTACTTCGAACTCCAAATTTGCCAAATATTTTCCATGTAAAGGCAAATTAATTTTTTGATCAATTTTCAGTTGCGTATCTAAAGTTCCAACAGATTGAGTTTCTAGATAATTACCGACTTGTATTTTTGTCGGTAAAGAGTCTGACAGTTGAATTTGTGCTTCATTTGCAGACACTTGCATACTGGCTTGAATATTCAGGTACAACCAAAACAGCGCACCCACCAAAATGACAACACACACAAAACTCAAGACAAGCCGCTTCGCGGACTGGAATATCCACATACTCCCTCCTATGGCTTCACGTGTTCTTGAGGTAGAGGTTTTTCACGCAGTAATTGCAAACTGTTGAGTGGAATCTTCAACTCCCCCTGCTTAATTTCAATTGGCAATGTATTTTGCACATCCACCGAAGCTTTCAATGCCGTTTTAATAGGAACGTTTAAATGCCCTTGTATTGGAATATTGGTCTTAACCACTGTATTTACTGGAATATGTAAATTTTCTTTCAGTACAGTTTTTACAGGTGCATCAAATTTGAGGTGTACTTGCTGTTCCAGTGGCACATCAATATGAATTGGAACATCCAGCTGAATAGGAATATTACCTTTTAAAGGCAAAGTTACATCTCGTCCCATGACTTTCACCTGCACTTTGGTATCCACAGGCATACTCTGATTAATTTTCAAGGTTTCACGCACTGGAATGCTGGTTTTGATCGGGACTTGATTATCAAAATACACACGTGGTGTCAGAGTTTGGGTCAGTGGAATATTCAGGTTTTCTCGGATCGGAATTTCAGCATTCACACGCCCTGTCACATCCACATCTAAAGCGTCATGAATTTTGACCTCAGCTTGTAAAGGCTCTTGTAGATCAATACTGACTTTTTGATTTTCTAAGGGAATATAGATATTAAAGTGTTTAAACATCCAAATAGCGATGAATACACCACACATGGTTGCTAACACAATAAATACCAATCCACTGAGTAGGTGTTTCACTTGCAAAGTCAAATTCCTTTTTTTATTTTGATTCTTCACCTGACAAGCCTAATCCTTTTGTCAGCCCAGTCTGTTTACAGGTCATCCCAACCTGACTCGATAAATATATAAATGTCTATTTCGATAAAAACGTTCCAATTATTCTAAGTAAATAAGTCAGAATTAAGCATTGGCAACTCTTACCATGAAATTCAATACTTATGCCAATCCTGACATGTATGTACAAACTTTATAAATCAGCAAGTAAAAAAAAGAGCCTCATATGAGGCTCTTTTTGATCACTACTACAAATTATGCATTTGTTTCAGTAGGAATTTTAGGATAGCTTACGCCACCCATTTGCTCTGCAATACGTAATACTTGGCAGCTATAACCTACTTCGTTATCGTACCAAACATACGCAGTTAAACGGTTGCCCGAAGTAATGGTTGCTTGCGCATCAAATACACCAGCAGTACGCGAACCGATAAAGTCAGATGATACAACTTCAGTCGAGTTGGTATAACCGATCTGACCTTGAAGGCTTGAGCTGATTGAGATTTTACGAATGTATTCGTTCACTTCATCACGATCAACTTCTTTATCTAAGGTTAAATTTAGAATCGCAAGTGAAACGTTTGGTGTTGGAACACGTACAGAGTTACCTGTCAGTTTACCTTGCAGTGCTGGAAGTGCTTTAGCAACTGCTTTAGCCGCACCAGTTTCAGTAATTACCATGTTCAATGTTGCAGCACGACCACGGCGGTCTGCTTTATGGTAGTTGTCAATTAAGTTCTGGTCATTTGTGAATGAGTGAACTGTTTCAACGTGACCATTCAACACTGTGTATTTGTCATGTAGTACTTTAAGTGTTGGTGTAATCGCGTTTGTAGTACAACTTGCAGCTGAGATGATTTTGTCTTCATCAAGAATGTCTGCTTGGTTCACACCAAATACCACGTTCTTCATGTCACCTTTACCAGGTGCAGTTAGAATTACACGTGCAGCACCAGGACATTTAAGGTGTTGAGCAAGACCTTCTGCATCACGCCATTTACCCGTGTTGTCAATCACAAGCGCATTGCTGATGCCATAATCAGTGTAGTCAACTTCAGATGGGTTAGATGCATAAATCACTTTGATGAATTGACCATTTGCAATAATTGCTTCGTTTTCTTCATCAACAGAAATCGTACCAGAGAAAGGACCATGGATTGAGTCACGGCGTAATAAAGACGCACGTTTTTCTAAATCACCATCAGAAGACTTACGAACCACAATCGCTTTTAAGTTCAAGCCACGTCCAAGGCCAGACTGACCAATCATTAAACGCGCAAGAATACGACCAATACGACCAAAACCGTAAAGTACAACGTCACGGCCTTCTACAGAAGTTGGGCGACCTTCTACAGACTTAACCGCTGCTGCAACAAATGCATCAACATCGCCACCTTGCTCTTTGAAAGCAACAGCTAATTTGCCTAGATCAATTTCAGCAGTACCAATATTTTCAATTTTAGCGAGTGCTTCAAGAATTGGGAATGTATGCACAACTGAAAGCTCAACGTCCATCATACGTGTGAAACGGTGTGCTTTTAAAATTTGAATTACTGAACGGTTAACTAAAGAACGTCCAAACACTGAAACTACAATATTTTTTTCACGGTAAAGCTGACCGATCAAAGCGATCATTTGTTCTGCGATTTCTTCACGGTTTTTCCAGCGACCTTGGTGTTCTGCGTGTAGGGCGATGATAGTCTCTTTGCTCACAGATACGTCCTCTAATTAATTTAATCTAAGCATAAATTTCAAAACCCAACAATTGTAAAGGATTTAGTGCCAAGTTTGAATCGAAAGCTGTAAATGCATGATGTTTTTTATCGTATATTCATTATTAATTTCAGAAATGATTGAATTTAGTCCAATGATTTTTCAGTAGAAAAATCTAAAACTAATTTTTTTAAATAAAAAATAAACAGTTACACAAATGATGTTTTATCAAACAGTCAACTATTCTTAAAGAGCAATAGACAAATAAGAGACTTAGTCATCGTCCAAATTCCAGCACAATAGCAACATCAGACATGATCAGATCAGTCTGGATGCTGCTGTTTTTCAAAATGCTCAATATTTCGCTCGAGTTGTTTTTTATTTTGCTGTTGTTTATATAAATGCAGAGTGCCTTCAATAATCAGCAACAAAACAGCAAACCAGATAGGAATATAGGTAAACCACTCACCCGCCTCAACACGCTCACCCATCGTAATGGATGCACCAGCTAACAGCACTGGTTCTAAATAACTCAGCAAACCAAAAATCACAAAAGGTAAATAACGACTTGCTAAAATATAACTTCCCAAGCCCATCGCACTTAGAAAACCTAAACCAATGACAGCAAGAATAAGATGCGGAAACTGCTGCATCAACATTAAACTATCACTCTGTACAAATCCTAAATAAAATGCGACAGGGAGAATTAAACACAGATCCCACCAGAAGCCCCCCAAATGATCTGTTTTACAAACACGGCGCAAGAAGAAATACAAAGGATAAGCCACAGCAACATAGACTGTTTCCCATGCCATACTGCCAATACGCCAAATTTCATGTCCAACCCCAAGCACAGCAAAAGCGACCGCAACCATTTGCCAGCGGGATAGCTTTTCCTTGTAAAGGATGCAACCAACCAATACCATGACCAAAGGCAGTAAAAAATAGCCGAGTGACACTTGTAAGCCACGACCATTCATCGGCCCCCATAAAAACAGCCATAGTTGGGTTGTACATAAAAACGAACTGAATAATAACCATGCAATCATCCATGGTTGTTTAAAAATACGCTTAAATAATTCGATGATCAGTTTTAAATCACCACTCCACCACATAAATGCCGTTAAAAAAGGAAGTGTGGCAAACATACGCCAAGCAAAGGTTTGCTCACTATCTAAAGGTTTTAGAAAAAAGGTATAAAAATATAACACCCCAAAAGTGACGGATGCTAAAACTGATAATGCAACACCTTTATACATCCTTCACTCCATATACATTGTGGGCAACTTTAAATTCGACCAATTATAAAGCTTTCATCCAAATAAAGCTTTATTATTCAAGTTTTAATAGGCTTAAAATAATGCCTAGAAGTAAAAAAGCCATGCTTCCGCATGGCTTAGACAATACTATCAATTTTACTTTAGCAGCTGTTTGGTATGGATTAAATCATTTAAGTCATAGCCTACCGACTTAGCATATTCCAAGTATTCATTAATAACTTTAGGATCTGCTTGCGGTGTACGAGAAAGCACCCACATATATTTGCGACGTGGCTCACCTACAAGCACTGTTTGATAGTCATCATCAATTTTTAAAATCCAATAATCCCCACGCGCCACAGGCAACCACCGCACAGCCTCAGGTAAAAAACTCACTTTCAACTTACTGTTAAAAGGTGGGTTTTGTACAAATGCCTCACCTATCGACTGCATCAGCTTGCCATCTTGAGCATAACAGCGGTTATCGACACTGACATTGCCATTTTCATTGAGCGTATAAGTCGCTGAAACATTAGTTCCACATTTATTTTGGAAGTACATAGGCTTACGCGCTATTTCATACCATACTCCCAAATAACGATCCAATTCGATCTTATCCACCACAGCTAAAGGTTTACTTTGAGCATAAGCCATGGTTGCCATACCTAAGCCCACCAGAACAGCACCACCTACAGCAATTTTGGCAAGGGTAAAACCCGCCTTGGGAAGATTTGCAGACATAAACTGTACCTTTAATATTTCAGAATTTATGATCTAAAAATAAACATCTCTTTAAAAAATAATGCTTTCTGCCCAAATTACTGTAGCGTTATGTAAATATAGACTAAGCCAAAAGCTGAGATTTTAAACGCAAAATTTCATCGCGTAGTCGCGCAGCTTGCTCAAAGTGTAACTCTTTAGAGGCTTTGAGCATTTCTTTTTCCAACTTGCTTAAGTGTTTCGCAAGAAGTTTTGGATCAGACAATAAATGCTGTTCGTCTGCACTGAGTGTCTGATGTTGATCGGCAATATTGCTCTCAACTTGCTCATCCGTCAGTACTTCACCTGTATCAATATCCTTTTTATTTTGTCGAATGGTACTACGTGGAATAATGCCATGCAGTTCATTAAACGCCATTTGCTTTTGACGACGACGTTCCGTTTCATCAATGGCTTTTTGCATAGAGTCGGTGATACGGTCTGCATATAAAATAGCCTTACCTTTTACATTACGGGCTGCCCGACCAATAGTTTGAATCAAAGACCGTTCAGAACGTAAAAAGCCTTCTTTATCAGCATCCAAGATAGCGACCAAAGAGACTTCTGGCATGTCCAAGCCTTCACGTAGTAAGTTAATCCCGACAAGCACATCGTAGACACCTGAACGTAAGTCATGAATGATTTTCACTCGCTCAACAGTGTCAATATCTGAGTGTAGATAAGCCACCTTCACTCCATATTCTTTCAAATACGAGCTTAGATCCTCTGCCATACGTTTGGTTAAAGTCGTCACTAACACACGCTCATCGAGATCTTTACGGATATTGATCTCAGACAACACATCATCCACTTGAGTCAGTACTGGACGCACTTCAATTTCGGGGTCAATCAGACCTGTAGGACGAACCACCTGTTCAGCCACCTGTTCGGCTTTTTCAAGCTCGTATTTGGCTGGTGTTGCACTGACATAAATCGTTGCTGGGGTAATCCGTTCCCACTCTTCAAACTGCATTGGGCGGTTATCTAAAGCACTAGGAAGACGGAAACCATAATTCACCAAGTTTTCTTTACGCGAACGGTCACCTTTATACATCGCGCCAATTTGCGGTACAGTCACATGCGACTCATCAATAATCAGTAAGGCGTCATCAGGGACATAATCGAACAAAGTTGGTGGTGCTTCACCCGCAGGCCGTCCTGACAAATGCCGTGAATAGTTTTCAATACCGTTGGTATAGCCCAACTGCTGCATCATTTCCAAGTCATAGCGGGTGCGTTGCTCAATTCGCTGTGCTTCAAGCAATTTGTCATGGGCACGAAAGAAACCTAAACGCTCTTTTAATTCTTCACGAATCGTGCCGATGGCACGTTCCAAATTATCTTTTGGTGTTACATAGTGGCTTTTTGGATAAATAGTTACACGCGGAACTTTACGTACCAGTTTGCCTGTCAGCGGGTCAAACCAGCGAATCGAATCCACTTCATCATCAAACAACTCAATCCGAATTGCATGTTGATCTGATTCCGCTGGGAAAATATCAATAATTTCACCGCGGATACGATAAGTACCACGTAAAAACTCAAGTTCATTGCGACTATATTGCATTTCCACCAAACGACGGATGATATCATCACGTGCAATACGGTCTCCCTGCACAATATGTAGCAACATGCTCATATAGGCATTGGGGTCACCCAAACCATAAATAGCAGAAACTGAAGCAACAATAATTGCGTCGCGACGTTCTAAGAGCGACCGTGTTGCAGATAAACGCATTTGGTCAATGTGGTCATTGATCGCTGAATCTTTTTCAATAAATGTATCTGAAGATGGCACATAGGCTTCAGGTTGGTAATAATCATAATAACTAACAAAATATTCGACAGCATTGTTCGGAAAGAAAGATTTGAACTCACCATAAAGCTGTGCAGCTAAGGTTTTATTATGTGCCATAACAATAGTCGGACGTTGCGTCCGCGCAATCACGTTGGCCATGGTATAGGTTTTACCTGAACCCGTAACTCCAAGTAATAACTGGTCGTGATAGCCCTTTTCTATTCCAGCAACAAGCTTTTCAATGGCTTGCGGCTGATCACCTGCGGGTTGGTAATTGGTGACTAAATCAAAAGGTTGTTTCTCACTCACAGACATATCCCAAGATTTGCTTCTTCAACCAACTATTTTAACAGATTCAATCCCGAGCAAATCTTGCTTTTAAATTTTTAATGTAATTTACTGAAAATATTACAAAGATTTTTCACTTGACCCTCCTCAGTTTCAAGGGCAACATGAAGTGAAGAAGAGCGAAAAATCAGAGCCTATGACTTACCAATATCATGACGAAAGCATCGTCAAAAACTTAGATGAACAGACTGTATTTGTTTTTGGTAGTAACATGGCAGGCCAACATGCAGATGGTGCTGCACGTACCGCACTCGAACATTTTGGGGCGATGAAAGGTGTTGGACGTGGTTGGTCGGGGCAAAGTTATGCCATTCCTACCATGAACGAACACTTACAACAAATGCCGCTCTCACAAATTCAACACTATATTGATGATTTTAAAATCTATACCAAGAATCATCCGAAAATGACTTATTTTCTCACCTCTATCGGCTGTGGTATTGCGGGTTATAAAGTCGAAGAAATTGCTCCCATGTTTAAAGGCATTTCGCATAACGTTATCTTTCCTGCATCATTTCGCCCATTTGTAGAAAGAACACTGCCTCGTCTAAACAAAAAGTTTCTGCATACCATTTTTAACGATGCTGTGATTTTCAGTACTCAAAATGACGACATGCTGGTTCAGCATCTGGCTCTAACTGATAATGAAAAAAGCTTAGCCAAAATTATTCTAAATACTCGGATGTATCCAACGGACAGTAATGGACGTGATCGTGCTTTTGAAATTGAAGATATTTTGCATGTTCTGTCTGGCAAAATATTTGACTTTGAATCAAATGCAGAAGGTTCCATGCTCTTTGGCGGTGTCATTTTAGCGTTGCTTGAACTTTATAATATTAATGAGCAAGACTTTATCGAAGTATGGCAAGGCACCCGAGAAATATCACCGCCTAAACCTGAACACCGTGCACGTAAAACGACACGCTAAATACAAGAATATATTTACTGCAGATTGAAGTCTTGATTGGAGCTATCATAGCTTAACAAGAATTCAATCTAGCAAATTTAATGCCAACTAAATCACAAAATAAATTATAAATCTTTTATTTACCTCACGATTTCAAAAAGAAAAAATAGACTCTATACTACGCTCACTTAAAAATAATTAAGAGCAAAAAAATGGAGATTCTGGATTCTTCAGTTTTCGATTTGTCCCCAATAGCAATGTGGTTAGAAGATTTTAGTGAAGTAAAGCAGCAATTTGAAATCTGGCGACAGCAAGGTGTTGAGAATCTACAAGAGTTTTTACAAGAGGACGAAGCTCGTGTTTTCCTTTGTGCACGTAAAATTAAAATTTTAAAAGTAAATCCCAAAACACTGGAACTATTTGAAGCAGATAATCTGGAGCATCTGCAACAGAATCTAGATCTTGTTTTCAAACAAGACATGGCCAAAACGCATATTCAAGAGCTATCGAGTCTATGGAATGGTCATAATGAATTCATCAGCACAACAGTGAATTACACAATTAAAGGTACCCGATTAGATATTCAGTTACGTGGTACTGTTATACCTGGCTATGAACATGATCTATCTCGTTTACTCATCACCACAGAAGACATCACCTCATATAAAACAGCCTGTCGATTAGAAGAAAAAAACCGACAGTTAGCCGAATCACGTTTTCATTTCTCACCAACCTCACTCTGGGTTGAAGATTTTAGCCGTATCAAAGCGCGGTTAGACCAAGTCCGTCATTTAGGTATAGATGACTTTAAAACCTTTTTAGATGTGCATCATGATTTTATTATGCAGTGTATTCAAGACATTATTATTATTGATGTCAATCAAGCAACCTTAGATTTGTTTGGTGCTGCGGATAAGAATACTTTGCTGAAAAATACTCATAAAATTTTTGCTAAAGAAATGGTGCAAACCTTTAGAGAGCAGTTAATTGAATTATGGAATGGCAATATTCACCATCAGCGTGAAGCCGTAAATTATGCTCTTGATGGCAGTATCCGCCATGTTTTACTGCAATTTACCGTATTCCCAGATTATCGAGATGACTGGAGTATGGTACAAGTTGCTTTGACCGATATAACTGCACGCAAAAAGGCGGAGAACTATTTAGAATACCTAGGCAGACATGATGTTTTAACTAAACTCTACAATCGCTCTTTCTACACTGAAGAAGTGAATCGTTTAGAACGTAGTCCCATCCGACCTGTATCATGTATTTTTCTCGATATGAATGGTCTAAAAGAAGCGAATGATAACTTTGGACATGATGTAGGCGATGGTTTATTACGTCGTGTAGGAAGTATTTTAAATCAGCTTATACAAAACACACTTTATTCTGCATCCCGTATTGGTGGGGATGAATTGGTGATTCTAATGTCAGGTGCTGATGAAGCTGCTCTACATAACTGTCTACATAGTTTGCATGAACTTATTCATGTCGATAATCAATTCTATTCTAGCCAACCGATTAGTCTGTCTATCGGATCTGCTACCGTCAGAGAGAATGAACGGATTGAGGATATGTTGAAACGCGCAGATCAGCTGATGTACCAACAGAAGAATCAATACTATGCAGACAATGAACGTCGCGCACGTTAATTTTAATCCACACAACTCTTAAAAAATCTTTGTTTCTCATACATTCCCTAAGCCTTATGTAGGAGTTTAAAATCAAACTCCTACATTTTTGATTCACTCGCGTGAAAATGTATAAAAATAATTTTAATCTCTTCACTTAACGCATACTCTTTCAGACCCAATACCCTTGCCATGCACCACCTTGATGCTCCCCCCATTTTATTCAATTCTAAATGTACAAAAATGGGCATGTTTTCTTTCACTTGCACCAAATACGCTCAAAACACGATGAGATACATACAGTTAGACCAGAAATACTCCCCCCGACTAACAGCCCCTACCCGCCAAATCAAATGCATATATTCACCGTAAACCTATAAGTAGCCTACTACAGTAAAAATAAGATTTTGAATTTCTATCCTTGGTTTTACATTTGGCATCTATATTGCTATTCGAGGACGCTCGAATCACAATAAAATCTGGGAAATGAATGAAAAAGATATTATTAAACAAGGCTTTTTTTATACCCTGCTTGCTTGGTCTCAGTTTTTTACTGGGGGGGCGCCAAAAAGAACCTGATCAAGAGACAGCTGCTCAACCTTTAGCTGTTGAAAAAACCAGATTAACCATTGGCTTTGTAAAATTAACCGATATGGCTCCCCTTGCAATTGCCGTTGAAAAGGGATTTTTTAAAGATGAAGGGCTCGAAGTCAAACTTGAAGCACAACCTAGTTGGACTGAACTTTACAAACATGTGCAGAGTGGTGAGCTCGATGCTGCTCATATGCTTGCAGCAATGCCTATAGCATCAATAATAGATACATCCTCAGAAAAAACACCAATCGTTACACCATTCACCCTTTCCTACAATGGTGCCGCCATTACGGTTTCAAATAATGTTTGGAATGAGATGAAAAAAACCGTAGTTATGGAAAATAATCGACCGAAGCACCCCATTAGTGCAAGTAATTTAAAACCTGTGATTGCGGAATATAAGCAACAGCAGAAAATATTTAAATTAGGCATGACTTATCCAATGGGGACACATAACTATATGATTCGCTATTGGTTAGCTGCTGGCGGAATTCATCCGGGCACTTATGATTCTGCACATAATGACACCACAGGAAATACAGGTTCAGATGTAGATTTAACCGTTATTCCACCTCCAGAGATGGTATCAACAATGGTTGAAGGTGTGACATCAGGCTATAGCGTTGGTGAGCCGTGGAATCAGAAAGCCGTAAAAAAAGGTTTTGGTGTACCTGTCATCACCTCAGATGCCATTTGGGAAAATGGTTCAGACAAAGTCTTTGGTCTAACTAAAAAATTTACTGAACAAAATCCAACGACTACACTTAAACTGGTTAAAGCTTTAATACGTGCATCAAATTGGCTAGATGAAAATAACGGTGCAAACCGTAAAGAAGCTGCAAAAATTATTGCACAAGATAATTATCTACGTGTCGATGAAGATATTATTATCAATAGTATGACTGGCGTATTTGAGTATGAACAAGGCGATGTTCGACCAGCAAAATCATTTCATACATTCTTCAAGGGACAATATGGCATTCCCTATTATTCAGATGCAGTATGGTGGCTAACACAAATGCGTCGTTGGGGACAAATCAGCACTAGTCAAACAGATCAATGGTACCTAGAAACAGCCCAAAAGGCCTATCGTCCTGATATTTATGTACAAGCTGCGCAAGCATTAATTCAAGAAGGTAAGATGCAGGATACGCAATTTCCAAGCCTAAAAAATAATGCCTTCATCAAAGCTCCTCAAACTAGCGCCCTTGACCACATTGTATTCGACGCAAAACAGCCAAATCAATTCTTGGCTGCATTTAAAATTGGCTACAAATAAATTCTATGTTTATATGTGGTTAGTAAGTATCTGATGATGATTTCTGTACCGATGATCCGTATTGGAATGCATTAACGTTTATGTCTTACTAGCCTCATGATTTCATTTGATATATTTCGTTAAGTGAATAAAAAAAGCCAACGCTACAGCATTGGCTTTTTTATTACACGTTTTTTAAACCTTAGCGTTTACCCATTGAACGGCGTGTACCACGAGGTGGCATCCACGTTCGATCTGCATATTGCTCAGGTTTTGGGCGCACCTGATTATGTGCAACATCATCAGAACTGCCTTCTACGTTCGGCATTGGAAAAGGGAGATTCACCAAAGGTTTTTTTGAAGTAGGCTGTTGCTTACTCATGACCATCACTCTCATCAAATTAGGTTTATTTTAAAGTTTTTTTCTTTGAGATGCGAGAAACTTCCACATTCTGTCAATTTTTGTATTTCGAAACCCAAAATTTAAAAAAAATTATGTTTTTTTCAAAAATTCTGCGTTTTTAAACGCCTTGCTAGAGTTTTTTGAGCTAAGATAGTGTGCTTTTTATTTTTTAATCCCCATAAGAAGGAATATGCCGTGGACGTACGTCTCTCTGATCGTGTAAATGCCATCAAACCGTCCCCAACTCTTGCTGTGACCAACAAAGCTGCTGAATTAAAAGCAGCTGGCAAGAATGTTATTGGCTTGGGCGCAGGTGAACCTGACTTTGACACCCCACAACACATCAAAGATGCAGCAATTGCAGCGATTAACAACGGTTTCACAAAATATACCGCTGTAGATGGTACGCCAGGCCTTAAAAAAGCAATCATTGCAAAATTCAAGCGCGACAATAACCTTGATTATGCAGCAAACCAGATTTTGGTTTCTTGCGGTGGCAAGCAGTCATTCTTTAACTTAGCACTTGCTTTGTTAAACAAAGGTGATGAAGTGATCATCCCTGCACCATTTTGGGTAAGCTACCCAGACATGGTAATCATCGCTGAAGGCGTTCCTGTTATTGTGAAATGTGGCGAAGAACAACGTTTCAAGATCACCCCTGCTCAACTTGAAGCAGCGATCACAGACAAAACACGCTTAGTGGTTTTAAACAGTCCATCAAACCCAACAGGCATGATCTACACTAAAGCTGAATTAGAAGCTTTGGCTGACGTGCTTCGTAAATATCCTGAAGTATATATCGCATCTGACGATATGTACGAACCAATCCGTTGGGATGATGAGTTCTACAACATCGCAACAGTTGCACCAGACCTTTATGACCGTACAATCGTGTTAAACGGTGTGTCTAAAGCGTATGCAATGACTGGCTGGCGTATTGGCTATGCAGCAGGTCCTGCTAAGCTGATTGGCGCAATGAAAAAAATCCAGTCTCAATCAACTTCAAACCCAACTTCAATTTCACAAGTTGCTGCTGAAGCTGCGTTGAATGGGCCTCAAGACGTTCTTGAGCCAATGATTGAAGCATTCAAACGCCGTCATGACTTAGTAGTTAGCGGTTTGAACGACATCAACGGTATTTCTTGCTTACCTGCTGATGGTGCATTCTATGCATATGCAAACATCCGTCCATTGATTCGTGCGAAAGGTTTAAAATCTTGCACAGAATTCTCTGAGTGGTTATTGGAAGAAACTGGTGTAGCCGTAGTTCCTGGTGATGCATTTGGCTTAGGTGGCTTCATGCGTATTTCTTACGCAACTGCTGACGAAGTGCTTGTTGATGCGCTTGCTCGTATCAAGAAAGCTGCTGATTCAATCGAAGGCGTAGATGCTGCGATTGCTTCAATTGCTGCTGAAAAATAATTTAACCCTTTAAAGTTAGATTAGAGAAACCCGCGAACTT